>JAPKAM010000188.1 GCA_028825265.1 Planctomycetota bacterium | reverse complement strand
GTGGGGAAATGTGCGGCAGACAGGAGGACGCCATCGACAAGGGCAAACTGACGCTGGCGCTGGTGCTGGTCGCTCTGGGCGTGGCGCTTCTTCTGTGGTGGATGGACGGTGGGCCCGCGGATGATGTGGTGATTTCCGAGGGAGTACCGCTCGTTCTCGAGAACTCCAGGATTGAAGGCCTGGAAGAGACACAGGGTGCCTCTGTATCTTCAAATTCCTGGAGTGTCCAGCTGGTCGTGACCGATGACGATGATCGTCCGGTCGAAGGCGCTTCTGCCGTCGACTGGCTTGCCGAGACTGTTTATGGGGTCACCTCCGCACAGGGAGTGCTGATCATCCGCAGTGAGCAGGATCTTCTGGTGGTTGCTGTCTCGGCTCCGGGGTTTGCTTCTGAGATTCATCTCTTCGAAAAGGACCAGCTCTTCGAAAACGGACACGTCTCCGGGCCGGTACCATGCACGCTGCACCGATTGGCGACCATCGAGGTGGTCGTCGATTGCGAATTTCTGTCGGAGTCCCAGCAGGAAATCGAGATCTCCTTGGTTCCCACCGAAAATTCTGGGGTCCTTTCAGTCGACCTGGCAGGAGCGAGGTTTCGCTCGTCCGTCGAACAACTGCGACAGGACGCCAGCGCGGAAGTGTCGATTCTCGAGGTGGTCGATCGGGCGCTGCAACAGATCGATCCGGATCAGTTCATCGTTGCGGTTGCCCCCACGGCGGTACTTCCCATCCAAGATGATGGGGTGGCCCGGTTCGAGAATTTGCCCTACGACCGAGCCTATCGGTTCCAGGTGCTGAGCGATGCACCCTTTGAATACCAACCACCACACGAGTTCCAGGCCGCTTCGGTCAATCCTTCCGGCCCCGGCATCATCGTCGATTCGAGGATCCACGACACTCCCGTCAAGAATGCCTCCGGTCCCATCTTCGTCGCTTCTGGAGACATCGCAGCCGGTCGAGTGGTTTGCCAGCCCACGGCGACCATCTCGGGTACGGTGGTCTTTCCCTCTGAATATTCGGGGCCAACCAAGGTGATCCTCAAGAGTTCTGAGAAGGTCGATGTAAACAACGACGGTCAGCACGATTATTCCCAGCAACTCATCGAAGCGATGGCACTCGACGATGGGGATGGTGCCTTTGTTTTTCCCAATATCCGGGCACAAGAAGAGAAAATTATCGTCGCCTACAGCACCCGAATACGTTCCGACGGATCTGAGGAAGTCTGGTTCCTGTGGAATAGATTTCGAGCGTTGCAGGGCGAGAACAGGCTCGGTGATCTGTATCCGCTCAACGTGCCACCGATCCGCGTCGTGGTGGAGTATGTCGACGCAATCGGCAATCCGCTGTCTGATCAGCAATTTAATCCACCACTGCCAGCGCGCCTGCCAGCACACATCCTCATCGATCTCGACAGCAGGACCGACAAGAAAGACCCACAGGGCAAGGAATTCGAGATCGGGGTGGGCGTCGAGACCCTGCTCTACGGTCTTCCCGCTGAACGTCGTGGACTGGCTGTCAGTTCCAAGCATGAAGAGTTTGGCGCATTCGGCAATCGGACTTACTACACTGGCGGACGTGTTGAACTCTCTGACGGTGACCATCGCATCTTGATTCCCGTGCAGAGGATCGAACAAGGCACCATTCCGGTGAATGTCGTCGGGGGACTGCTCACTCTGCATACTCGACCCCTTGTCGATTCACCGCTGATCCCCGGTGGAGAACACAAGAGTAGAAGCCTGAGAATCCCAGATGGACCTCGTCGTACGGTTGAGGTTCAGATGAGATTAACCGAGGGAGATTTCAGCCTTCTGGTGATCAGTGCTGAGGCGGGAGAATGGGCGTCGATTCCCGCGACCCATCTCGATCAACTGACCAGTTCTGCACCGATTCAGCTCAGTCCCGGCAACACCCTTGAGGTGATCGTGAGCACCGCAACGGGTTCCCCGGTTCCGGGGTACTACGTCGAGGTGGGGATCGAGGGTTGGGAAGCATTGTGGTACGGCACCACGAACCCATCGGGGAGTGTCACCTTCGAGGGTGTGCTTCCCGAAGTGGAACTGTGGCTCGGAAAGGAGAAGAACAAACTCTTCTCCGGTGAGCCCGGAGCGTACATCCGGACCGAGGTGACGGTTCAGTAATCGATGCGGCATCGACCCGACAGCGGATGCACTGGAATGCGACAGTTTTGCGGCGTGCCCGTAAGCGTCGTTGTGCGGGAGAAGGATCAGTCGCTATTTGACTCGAACTGAATACATATGATAATGAGTGCAGCCCGCCAGGCTCATCGCGTACGCGATCTGTAGACGCAGAGGAGGGT
>JAPKAM010000094.1 GCA_028825265.1 Planctomycetota bacterium | reverse complement strand
CCGGGTGGCTCCCCCCTACGATTTTGTCCATCTCGACTTGCGGCTGCACAGCAGCAAATCTGGACCACATCAGAAGCCCCACCACCACCGCCAACGCAATCCAGCGAAGTGGCATCGATTTTGTAAAACTGTCGGCTCGAGATTTCATCAGCAAATTCCTTTCCGTGGAGATCTCAACCATCACTTCTCTGCTGACAAGGCTCGGTCGCCGTTCCGCCCGCACAAGGCGAAGCGACCCAAGTTTCGGTTTCAGAAATCTGAATCGCAGCTCCCACGGGCAAGCAATCATGATCCCAGCAGATGATGAACCAACGTTTACATTCACAACGGAGTGACTGTCGCATCACAGGCAGCAACCGGCGAGAGATCAGACAGCAACCATCGACCACCGTTGGCACTCCGCGAGCCGGCTCGATCATCACCCAGATCGGACACAGATTGGGCTGCAGGAAAACTTCGACTTCGAGCCGATTGAGGATCAATTGCAGCGCCGTCCCAGTGCACTCGTTGGTCACCGGGGAGACGATTTGCTTCCAGCCGATCTCCGAGGTTCCGACCCCGGGGCACTGGTCGTCACAGTTGAGATTATCCGGAATCTCGAGATCCGAACTCTGTCCAACAACCTCGCCGCCGTGGAGGCTGATCAACAGCAGTCCCATCCACACCAGTAGCCACAAACTTCGAAACGGCCCTCGGTAATTTCGACGGCTTCCACTTCTCTCTCCACTTCTCTCTCCACTCCTCTCTCCACTCCTCTCTCCACTCCTCTCTCCACTTCTCTCTCCACTCCTCTCTCCACTTCTCTTCCCACTTCTCTTCCCGTCGATCACCTCGAAACGCTGCATTGAAGGACTCTTGTTCATCGGCTCTTCCTTTCTTGATTGCTCTCGCCACGATCATGCTCGCTCCCCCCGAGCCGGAATCGACACTTGCTTCCAAGGGATCGTCGACATCCGGACAATGGGTGGGACACACGATCGGTGACCATCGGATGCGAAGGGAGTCTCGAGAGCCTGAATCGTGCCCATGGATCAAGACCCAGATGCGTGACCAAGAATTGTGACCAGAAATCGCAAGTCCGAGCGGAAATCTAGACCAGAGGTTGCGAGAAGAGTGGCAGCGGTGCGGAATGCCTGGGCCCGTTCTCGGCCCACAGCGAAAGCGCCAGATGTCGCGCTCGCCATGGGAACTGCAGCACCGCTCTCCATTTGGTTTTCGATGAAAACCAAATGTGATTAACAGCAGGCTCCACCTGGGGGGGTGAGGGTCGCCGTTTCGGGCGATGCGCAATCAAACAAACCAAAATGTGTATCGCGCTTGCCATGTATGGTGAAGTACTTGCCCAAACGGGTTTCCTCTAACATCGAAGCGGTATTTCCACAAACAAGGTAGGGTTTGTTTTTTATAAAATAATGGTGATCGTCGAACAGGAAGCCAGATTCTTGTCCGGATATACCCCCGGTGTAAGTCGCCACTTGTCCATAATCTTCGCACAGTGTTTCGAGACTCGGCAGTTTGAACAAGCGGTACGTGATGGAAGAGAACTTCGCTTCTCCCACAATCGGTTTCAGTTCGGCATCTGTGATTTCGATAGGAGATTGACTCAGCACGCGCGGGTCAGCAAAGCCGGCCTTGTGGGCCAGGCGAATAAAATCTTCGGTGTATAAGGCGCCAGCAATGCATTCGCCATAAAGCAACTCGTGTTGACGCACCTCTTCAGGTAAACGACGGTCGCAGTAAACATCTGAAAAATAGAACTCGCCACCTTCTTTAAGGATGTCTACCACTCCACTCATCACCCGCTCTTTATCGGGTGAAAGATTGACCACGCAGTTCGAGATCACCAAATCAATACTGTTGTTGGCTATCCCTGCTTCGTTCAAGAATTCAATATAACCATGCCTGAATTGGAGATTGCTTTCGGGGTAACCCAAATCCCGGCAGTAGCTTTCAACATGTTCGCGAGCCACTTCGAGTTGTTCGTCTGTCATATCTACGCCAATCACTTGGCCTGTCGGGCCAGTGAGGGCGGCGCTCACATAACAATCGCGGCCACTGCCAGAGCCGAGGTCGACCACGGTAAGCCCTTCAATTTCCGCAGGCAGGGGCGAACCACAGCCGTAATATCGTTCCTGTATTTCAGTCGGCACATTTTTGAGAGCTTGTCTCAGGTACAAAGGCGGCGCATCTGTGGTGCAACAGGCTGTTGTTTTCAGATCGGAGCTACTCTTCAAAATTTTACCGTAGTATTTTTTGACAAACTCTTGAACTTTGTTGTCGTTTTCCATGTCTGTACTCCATTGGATTCTGACTCAGGAGCGAGCCTTAACTTGCAGCGCCAATTTGATCGGCAGGGAGAAGGTACGGATTCGCTCATCGCCGCGGTAGATCCCGCCGACGAAGCGAAGTCGGAAGATGTACTCCCCCTCCTCCAGTCGCTCGGCAACACGAAATGAAGTGGAGGCAGAGAAACGGCTGTCCAGTTGCTCGACCCCCTGCTGACGATACTCAGCCGCCTGCTGACCGCCGTAGTTCCACGGCTGCTGCCGTGTCAAAACGGTGACTTCGGTGCCATTCTCGACGATGGTCAATCCGTCGATCTGAAGACGACTCTCGAAGGCGGGACGATCGAGTAACCCATCCCTGAGGAACTCGGCGAACTCATCGGCACTGTTGGTGAAGGAACCGCGCGTCACCTCCAGTTGATCCGCGCTGTCGAGCACGATGTAGGTCGGGTTGGCGTAGTAACCGGAATACTCGATCTGTTTCGAACGATACCCCTCTTCCACCGCACTGGTGGCGTCATCGGTAAAGATCTCCAACAGTTCAAACTGGCCGAGCAACTGCTCGACTTCGGGCTCGAGGAAGATTCCATTCTCCATCAGCCTGCAATTCTGTCAGGTATGGCCGGTGAAGTTGAGGAAGATGGGTCGAGCAGTTCTTTGCCCTGCAGCGATCTGCTGTCGAAACTGTCGCAACTGGTCGGTGAACTCTAGCGGGTGATCTCGATCGAGCACCACCCACGGAAGATGCTGTTCGTGGTGAATACTCGGCACCAGCAACTGCGCTTCCAGATTCTCATTGAGTCGCCAACCGGTGGTGGCATAAAAACAACTGACGGCTCCGGTGACGGTCAGCACCAGTAAAAATCCTCTACCGAAGGAGATGGATTTGACCGGGGAATCGTGTGGAAAGCGTAACTTCCCGAGCAGATTCGCCGCCAGTGCCAGCAGTGTCAGGCCCCAGATCACCATGATCACCTCGCGGTTGACGAGATCACCAAACTGCCAGTAGGTGGCCACTGCACTGAAGAACTTCCACGCCGCCAACAACTCGATGAATCCGAGGATCACCTTAACTGTCGACAACCATCCGCCGGAGCGAGGCAGGCCCGTCAGCACCTTGGGGAACAGTGCCAGCAAGACGAAGGGAACCGCCAGGGTGGTACTGAAGGCGAGCATACCGACTGCGGCATAACCGGGTCCTTCTCCCGCCGCTAGAGCCAGCAAGAAGGCGACGATCGGCCCGACGCAGGTGAAGGTGGTGACACTGAAAACCAGTCCCATTACCAACACGCTGGCGGCCCCACCACTGCCACTGCCTGCCACCGATGATCGGAGCCAGCTGGGTAACTGGATGTCGTAGTAACCAAACAAACTGAAGCCGAACACGACGAAGAGCACTCCGATGGTCAGGTTCACGTAACCGTTGGTGGCCATGAAGTTGGCCCCCTCCTCCCCGAGCAACGCCGAGAGCAAGAAGCCGAGCGCCGTAAAGGAGACGACGATCCCACCGCCAAAGAGTCCCGCCAGCCACAACACACGGGAACGACTCTCGTGGGCTTGCTTGGTGAAGACGCTGACGGTGATGGGGATCATCGGATAGACACAGGGAGTCAGCAACGCCACCAGGGCCCCACCGAAGGAGAGCAGGATAATCCCCAGCAGTCCCGCCTGTTCCGCGGCTCCGCGGGTGTCCTTACGGATGGCAGGAATCCTCAGAGCCTCGTCGACCGAACCCTCCAGCTGGAACTCGATCACATCCCCGGCATAAACCTCGTTCTGGCTGAACCGTGCCGAGATGCGAATTTCTCCGTCATCGACTTCGAAGCTTCGAGGCGCTTCAATTGCGTCACCGGAATCGATCAGTACAGGAGTCTCAGGGTCGGTGGCCTGGCCCGAAAAGAGCGGTATCGCCAGGGACACCCGTTCGGCAGGAAGACAGATCATCGCATCGCAGACCATGTATCCGATACTGAGTTGCAGTGCCTTCAGCGGCTCGGGCATCTCCGTCGGAATCGTCACCGGCAGCCGGAAGATCGCCTTTCGCTCATGCTCGAGCAGGAGGCCACCAGACCCATCGTCGCGCGGCCGCGGTGGCGTCACCTCGATCGGATCACCGATGGTCAGTGCGCAACTCTCGTCGATAGAGAATGAGGTTGGATCTCCCAGTAGTGGATCGAGCCCGATCCCGTAAATATGCCAACCTCGTTCGATGACCGCGTGAATTTCGACCTGCACCGTCGTTCCTGGCTGCACCTGTTCGACTCCGGTCGCTCGCCAGGAAACCGGTGAGCCCTTGACCGCCGCTTCGACCTTTAACGCATCCGATACCCCATCCGATGGGTTTACCACTTCGGGCGGGCTCTTCGATCGGACGGTGACGACCGCCTCCACCGTGGCCATCGCCGGGGGAAGACATTGCTTGGCATCACAGACCTGATAACTGATATCGATGAGCACCTTGCGCGGACCCGGTTCAGCAGACTCGGGCACTCGAAGAGGAACTTCGAACTGCACCCTGCCTTCGTGTTCGTGCACCAGCCCAAGGATGGCATCATCCCGTTGATGGGCTGGCGGCTCCCGGATGTCATCGTGAAGTTCCAAGTCCGCCGATCCGGCCAGTATCAAGGTGGTTGGAATTCCCTCGTCGGGGTTCATCTCGAACCCATAGATGTGCCATCCCCGTTCGATGGTGGCCAGGACCTTGACCACCACTTCTGTACCCGGCGCAGCACCATCCACATCCTCGGCAGAGAACTGGACGGGAGAATCTTCCTCGAAGCCAAAAGCATCGAGATCGAATCCATCGAGTCCAGGTGGATCCTGAGCCATTACCGATGCCGAGAAAAGCAGTGCCAGCATCAGCGATGTCATCGGTCGGATCAGATTCATATCAGTGGTCTCCTCCAGGGAAGGGTTCAATCGTCGAGAGCGACGGCAGCGAGAATCTCATCGGCGGGAAATTCGCCACCGCCGGGAGTGTAGGCGCGGATCCAACGATCCCCCACGACCAAGAACGGAATCCCTCTTTTGCCAGTCTTGCGCTCCAGCTCGAGGGCGGCTTCCGGGTTCTGAGAGATATCGACCTTCTGGTAGGCCACTTGGTGCTCATCGAGGAATCGAGAAGCCCGAGTACAATCCGGGCACCAGGTGGCTCCGTAGAGCAGTATCGAGGCTTTCCCGGACATCTAGACCTCCAGTCGTCTGTCGGGTGGGATCTTATCATGACCGTTTCCATCTGGCGACACGCCTTGCTTGGATGACCGGGGGGTTGACGGATATCCTACGCCAGCGGGACCCGCGGGGTTCCATCAAAGTCGTGCCCCCTGCCGGGGCCAGAAGGGCGGATCATCGTGCAGACTCTTCGTGATCGCTTCTTCCTGGGAACGGAACCGCTGGCCGCTCCCGCCTGGATCCTCGGCCCCGATGTCATCGAGGACGAAGGGTTTACCCTAGAAGTCGCCCATGTCATCGCCAATATCTCGGCAGTGAATAACCTTCCGGTGATCTTCAAGGCCAGTTACGAGAAGGCCAATCGCTCGAGTGCTTCCTCCTTTCGCGGCCCCGGCATCGATGCGGGGCTGGAAATTCTGGCTCGAGTACGCGAAGAGACCGGACTTCCTCTCACTACCGATGTTCACACTGAGGAGCAGGCGCGGCGTGCCGCCGAGGTGGTCGATGTCATCCAGATCCCTGCGTTCCTTTGTCGCCAGAACTCTCTACTGGAGGCAGCGGCCGCGACTGGCAAGGTGATCAACCTGAAGAAGGGTCAGTTCCTTTCGCCCTGGGATGTCGCCTCCCGAGTCCAGTTGTTGCAAGAAGCGGGGGCCTCCGATGTGTGGGTCACCGAACGGGGATCCTCCTTCGGATATCACCGCCTAGTCAATGACTTTCGATCGATCCCCCAGACGCAACAAACGGGTGCAGCCGCGATCTTTGACGCCACCCACAGCGTCCAGACCCCCGGTGGCCCCGAGGGAGTCTCCGGTGGAGAGCGCCACTTCATTCCGGTGCTCGCTCGTGCCGCTGCCGCTGCCGGAGCCGACGGCCTGTTCCTGGAAGTCCATCCAGATCCCGATCAGGCACTCTGTGATGGTCCCAACGCCTTGCCCCTCGATCGACTCGAGGACTTCATCGCACACCTGGTACCGTTGCTGCGCTGTGCCAGAGAAATCCCGGATCTCGACCTTTGACCGGCGGTCGTGCCGGTTCCTGGAAGATTCGCGTTGTGATTCCAGCGCTCGACGAAGAGGCTGCGATCGGCGCCGTGCTGGAGGCGATCCCCGCCGATTGGGTCGACTCGATTCATGTCGGTGATAACGGTTCCAAAGATGCCACCGCCGAGGTAGCCCGGAGCCACGGTGCCCGGGTCGTCAACGCTCCCCGTCGCGGATACGGCTCCGCTTGCCTCGCCGCTCTCGCAGATCTCGACCAGTGGTCAGAATCAGGGCCCAATGAGATCGTCGTATTCCTCGATGCCGATCACTCCGATGATCCGACACAGATCCCGGCTCTAATCACTCCCATCATCGAGGATCAGGCAGACTTAGTGCTCGGCAGTCGAGTTCACCCCGGCATCGAGGCGGGATCTCTGACTCTTCAACAACGCTGGGGAAATGCTCTGGCGACGACCCTGATTCAGTGGATTCATGGCCATCGGTATCAGGACCTTGGACCGTTCCGGGCGATCCGACGCGATCATTTACAAAACCTACAGATGAGCGATCCCGACTTCGGCTGGACCATCGAGATGCAACTGAAGGCGCTGCGGCAAGGGCTCCGGATCCGCGAGATTCCAGTTCCCTATCGGCGGCGGATCGGCACATCGAAGATCTCCGGAACCGTGATCGGAAGTTGCAGGGCAGGGTTCAAGATTCTTCAGTGGATCGGGTTCGATGCATGGCGCGGAAATCGACCGACCGATGGTGACGTTGTTACCCCAGTCGAGGAAAAGAGGTGACCCGATGGAGGGACTCTCCTGCGACCGTTGCAACAAGAGTTTGCTGATCGATGAAGATGTGCGCTATCAGGTTCATATCGTCGTCCAGGCGGCCTACGATCCGATGGAGATCACGAAGGAGGATCTGAAGAAGTCTAATCCTGGCAGTTGGTCCGCTCTGATGCGGCAGTTGGAGAAGTTGACCGAGCAGGAAGCGCAGGACCAGGTCCATCGCGAGTTCCGCTTCGATCTTTGTCCTCCCTGTCAAAAACTCTATCTTGCGAATCCTCTGCCAGAGCGCTCCGAATGACTAAAATCCGCTTCCAGTAGACTTGGATCGGGGATTTCGACGGTGATTTCCCCGACCACACGACCCGCGACATTGCGAACCACGGCTGGCTGGTCTTGCCTCCACTGCTGCAAGGTCGTGTCGTCGATCCAGTGCATCCGGTGCAACAAATCGGGAACGGCATGAATCAGCCCACGATCGCTGCCGTCGAAAGATTTGATGATCATCGCTCCTGACGGACCCCAGATCGCCATCACTCCTTCTGCACCTTCCTTGGCCCTCAATCTACCGCGGAAGAATCGACTCCAGCGCAGCGGCAGTCGGCCCTCTCCGCTGAACGCTTTTGGATGAGAGTCGATCGCATCATGGATCTGGTGAACTCTCTGTTCCAGTCCACATCGTTGCAAGAATTGCTGGTCTTGCAGGTTCCTGAAAGCCAGTGCGATGGAGGCCATCGGCATGAAGTAGGTTGGAGCCCCGCAGCCGTCGATTCCAGTCATGGTTTTATCGAAAATCTCACCGCTGAAGAGTTCCAGCACCGCGCGTATCGAACGCTGCAACGGATGGTCCGGGTCGAGGTATCCCTCGACTGGATAGCCTCGAGCCACACAAGTGAGCAACATACCAGAGTGCTTGCCTGAACAATTGCTACAGGTGACATCCGGCAGTTCACCGGAAGCGATGATGCGTAGTCGTTCACTTCTCGAGAAGGGCGGATGGATTCCACAATTGAGGTGGGATTCGGAGAGCCCGCCGCGAGCGAGCAGTCCCCTCACCAGTTCCCGATGAGCCGGCTCCCCCGCATGACTGGAACAGATCACGGCCAGTTCTCGAGGAGTCAGAGAGAAGGTCTCCGCGATCCCGGCTCTTAGCATCGCCAGCAACTGAAATGGTTTCGCCACCGATCGAAGGAAGGTACCGGGGTCGGAACTGCCGAAAATAATCCTCGGTTCACCGATCGGGGCGACCAGAGCCACGGCATTGTGATGGGACTCCTCGCGTGAGCCCCTCCCGATGCTGGTCTTTAACTTGTCAAAATTTGACCCACTCAACTCGGCCTCCGGTCACGGGAATCTATCCCCTGCCGTCGGCCTCCTCGGGAGGTGCCGGAAGCGGCGGGTTGGGAGAACGTTTCTTTTCTCCACTGTCGACTCTCGCCTCGAGACGATCGAGGCGTTCCCTTACATCGTCCCGTGCAAAGTGCCCTTCCGCTAGCGTTCTCATCGAACGAACCAACAGCCGGTCACTTTCGAGCGGAGGCCTCGATTCGAGGCGCAGGAGCAGCCATTCCCATGGATCCGTGACCAGCAGCCGCGGAGCCACCGGTTTTCCCCCGGAAATTTCTGCGATTACATCGAGGTAGCGGGAAAAACTCGAGGTGATGGTGACCGGATCCGCAGCGACCAGCGCCTCCTCCACCTCTCGCCGCTGGATGATCTCCGCCGCCACCGTCCGAATCTGACGTTCCACCACCGTGCGGGTCTCTGGCAGCGATTCATCCCCGAACAACTGGATCGTGGCCGTGGCTTCGGCGAGCAAGGCACTCCAACCCGATTCTGAATCTTCGGCGATCAACTGCTCGAGGGCTCGTTCGAAGCGAAGTTTTTGCAGGATAATCCACTGTTCGAATCGTCCAGGACTCCGGGTTCTTAGATCGGTGGGTTGTGCAGCCGCCTGCAACATGGCCCTCACATCTTCCTGTTCGATCAAATCATCGAACCACGGTCTGTGCTGGCCGGATTCGTCGATCAGTAACCGGCGCAGAAATCCGAGGGATGGATCGCTCGGAATCAGAGCCACGGCTTCCACGATGGCACTGGCGAATAGCCCGTCCGAGCGAGGTAGATTGGACAAGACGTGAATGAACCCATCGAAAGCCAAGACTCCACCGAGACTACGGATCATCTGGAGAGCGGAACGGCGCTCCAGTTCCGATCCAGTCTCGTCACCGAGCACCAGTCCAGTCAACATCGGGATCACCTCCTCGACTCCGAGGCGTCCCAGTCCGTTGATGGCGATCGATCGGAGATTCTCATCGGTCGACTGTTCGAGAAGATCGGCGTAATAGGCGAGGACCAAGGGCACCGCATCCTCGGGAATCTCACCGAACACCAGAGTTTCCAAAACTGCCTGGCGTAATTCTGGGACCTGGGCAGAAATCGAAGCGAGCAGTTCGACGGTTCGAAGCGTGGTTCCCACCGCCCGGGAGGCGGCGATCAACCGCTTCAGTTCTGCCACGTCCGCAGGTGCACCTCGGGCTGGAATGAACCGTTCGATGGCATCGTCGACCACATCGGTGACCGGTGATCCCATGACGGTCGCCATCTTGAGTGCTTCCCGTGCAATTCTTCGCTTTCCGTTGGAGAGTCCGGGAATCAGCGTGTGAATCTTATCCTCGAGAAGTCTCACCAGCTCCAGATCGTCACTGAAGGGCAACATGCTCGACAGGGCCACGATCGAGGCGACCGCCAATTCTTCGCTCTCGGCGATGGACGTCAGTTGAGATGGAGCATCCAGATCTCTGACCAGTTCGAGACAACGATCGTATAACGGTTCGAGAATCTCCCTGACCGACATCCCACCGAGGTCAGGCCCCTTCACCGACCCTTCGCCACCGCGGTTCGCCTGTAGACTCTGGGCAAAACGGGACACCTCACCGAGAGCCGTACTACGGATGGAAAACGATTCCGAGTCTCGCAACGAATCGAGTAACCAACTACGGAATCGAGGAGCGGACTCCACCGTCCGGAGCAAACGATGGGCTCGCTGCCAGATTCTTAGTTGCTCTCGCTCGGCGGCGGCACTCTTGCGCTCGATGATGCCGATAAAAATCGGTTGGTGCCGATTCTCTTGCCACCAGCGCAGCCATTCGGAACGCTCCAGTTGTAATCCGAGGAAACTGGACAGCGCAACCACTAGCGCTTCCGGAGCGGTTTCTTGATCATCCGCGAGGCGATCGATGGCCACATCGATAGTGCCTCGTGGATCCCAGGCGGCGAGGATCGGCAACAATCGGCCGATCAGCCGTGGATCTTTCTCAGCTGAAAAATCAGTCAACAGACGAACTCGTTGCTCCGGGTCGGCAGCCCAACTACGGAAATTACTCTGGACCTGATCGAGGAAGGGCCAGTTCGCCTCGAGGCGAAGCAGCACCAACATCACTGGGATCCCCGTATTGCTGCTCTTCATCAGGCGATCGTCGAGGATGTCCCGGGTCCGTTGCGGCTGCTCTTTTGCCCGATCGGTCAACAAATCGAGCAGTAGCGGAGCGCTCCAGTCAGGAGCTTCTCCGGCGTCGAGTCTCGCTCCGAGCAGCGTCAATGCACGGACCCAATCGGCAGGATCTGTGGAATTGAAATACAAGACCACATCCTGTCGCAGCTGTTCATCCGGGTGAACAGGGGTGGCCACAGGAGTTGGATCTTGGATCGCGGCCTTCTGCGGGCCCGCCGCCTCGTGCTCTGCGGCACTCTCCACTTCCAACGTCTCCGCGGGTTGTGGCTGTGCTTGAATTGGCTGTGCT
>JAPKAM010000187.1 GCA_028825265.1 Planctomycetota bacterium | reverse complement strand
CCGCCCACCCCCGGTCCCTACAACTGCGACCTCGACCCCACCGATGACTTCCTCGGATGTGGTGCCTACGACGGCTGTTGAGGGGCTCTCTGGCCTAAGGCTCTCTGGCCTGGATCGGCGCTGGCCGGCGTTGCACTGAACGGCGCGAACTCCCGGCTGTTGGAGTGCGTTCTCCCACCGTTGAAACGGGTCGGGCTGGCCAGTAGAGCAAACCTCCTCTTCTGTTCGGGGCTTCCAGGGCTGGCCATGGTTCCGGTGAATCCTCCCGATTCCCCCCCTATGGATCCTCCATCCGGTGGTGACTTCTCGCTGGACTTCGATGCTGCCGCGGTCGCTGAGCCAGGATCCACCGTGACGGTCTGTTCGATGCTGGACAATCCAGGGGCCAAGGAAAGGGCGCTCAGGAATCGCCTGAAATCCGCGGTCACTTGTTCCCGCAGAGGTGGAACCATCCGTTGGCGACCACAGGATGCCGCGGCGCCGCGACCCTTCCCGGGCAGATGCGTTGCCGGAGGTGAAGAATTTGGAAAATTCGATCTTCCGAAACGAGTCGATCCAGAATCTATTCGAGGTTTACGACCGTGCGGCAATTTACCCTGGCTTCAACCCGCTGTATTCGTGACAACACTCCACGGGTTCGATGCAAGAGCGGTGCTATTCCTTCCTCCATCCGAGGCAAGGCGCGTCTACTGCTATTCTAGATTGATAGTTGTAATCAGCCCGCGGATCTGTACTCGGAATGGAGTGGCTAACATCAAAATTCATGTCAATAAGCGATGGGTGAATTGTGGTGGAATACCATGCCCTTGATCGCTTCCCGCACTGTGGAAGGGGGCTACCTTGGCGCCCCAAGTGCCGATAATATTAAGCGGTTGATCCAAGACTCCTCGTTCAATGCTCGATATTTCCCTCTCATGGAGGTGTTCCAGTGGTATCCCCGATGTTCCGATCCTTACGGTCCCTGACCTGCAGTTTGCTGGCGCTCTGTTGCCTCTTTTTCTGTCCATTCGCCTCGGTTGGCGCGCAGGTTTCAGAGATCTGCGATAACCGAATCGATGACGACGGCGATGGTGCCATCGATTGCGACGACCTCGATTGTCAGCCGGCGATCTTTCAGGTCACCGGATCCGGGCTCCCTTCCGCAACTGACCTGGCACTGGCAGATCTGGACGGCGATGGAGATCTCGATGTGTACCTCAGCAGATCGCTCGCCACCGATCTCATCCTGTTCAACGATGGGAGCGGCCACTTCATCGACAGCGGCCAGCTACTGGACAGCGACATCAGCACTGCGGTGGCGCTGGGAGATCTCGATGGAGATGGCGACATCGATGCATGGATTGCCGCCGAACCGATGGCGGCGGAGACTGGTGACCACACTCACAAGGTGTGGATCAATGACGGACTGGGACACTTCAGTAGCAACGGTCAGTCGCTGTGGACCAGCGACGCGGCCACCGATGTGGCGCTGGGCGATCTCGATGGCGATGGCGATCTCGACGCCTGTGTCACAGCCGCCGACTCCACCAGCAAGATCTGGTTCAACCAAGGCCTCGGTCAATTCTCCAGCGCCGCCGGGCTTCTCGGGGAAGAGCTGGGTAGCACCGGCGTGACCCTCGGCGATGTCGATGCGGATGGAGACCTCGATGCCGTGATCGCCAGTAGCAATTCGGCGAACCGGGTGCTCCTCAACAACGGGATGGGAGAATTTACCACCTCGACCTATTTCGGCGAAGGAGCACTACTGGGAACGGTGGCTCTAGGAGATCTCGATGGCGATGGTGACCTCGATGCCTGGCAAGTCAGCCAGGAGGCCCTCACGGCAGATCGAATCTACCTCAACAATGGCCTCGGCAATTTCACCGTCTCGGCACCCACGGTGGATGTAGCAAATCATCGGGATGTGACCCTGGGAGACTATGATTTGGACGGCGATCTCGATGCCATCGTGATCGACTTCGACGCCCCCAACCGGGTGCTGATCAACGATGGAAGTGGCCACTACAGCGATAGTGGCCAGGCTCTCGGGGAAGCCCTCGACGGAAGTCTTCGGATTGCCAGCGGTGATCTCGACGGAGATGGCGACCTCGACGCGGTGATCGTCAACGAAGATCATTCGAGCCTAGTGTGGATCAACCGTGGTACCTATGTCTGCTGGGATGTCGATAACGATGGCATCCTCCAAGGCTGCGATGTGGATTACACCACCGGTGACGATTGCGACGGCGACGGACGAGATGACGACTGCCAGGACGACTCCGACGGCGATGGCCTGATCGATGATTGCGATCCCGATTGTGACGTCACCTTCACCGGTGGCGACGATTGCGACGGCGACGGCAACGATGACAACTG
>JAPKAM010000093.1 GCA_028825265.1 Planctomycetota bacterium | reverse complement strand
GCCCCGGCCGCCATCAGTTTCTTGGCGTAGGAGTCTCGTTCATCGAGTTGCGGCTCGGTATATTCGAGCACCGTCTTGCCGTCGATGATGTGCCGGATGATCTCATTACCGCGCACTTCGATCTCGACGGTGACCCACTGATCTCCATGGTAGGTCTTGGATGTCGAGTCGATGCAGTGGCGAGTCTGGAGTTCGCCCTTCATGACGACATTGGTGCTGGGGGTGCACAGATTGACAGTGGTGCGCTGGCTGTCACCGCCGGGGCCACCCAGTAACTGCACCTCGATGGAAGCGGGGAAATCTTGCCCCTTCTCGATGCTCTCTGGCGACTGGCAGTGGAGCATCAATCCGTTGTTGCGAAACGCCCACCCGGGACCGCCCGCAATCTGCTCGCCAACAAAGCGATACTCGACCCGCAGCCGGTAGTGAGAGAAAGATTCCTTGAAGAAGATGTGGCCGAACTTGGCGTCGAAGTTGCTGTACTTGCTGTAGTCGACCTTCAGTACTCCATCCTCGACGCGGAACGTGTCCAGGTAGTTCTCACCGAGATCGTGGCCGGCGAACTTGATCTTCCAGTCCTTCAGATCCTTGCCGTTGAAGAGGGAGATCCATTCGCCCTGTGACGGCGAATCCACCGCCTTGGGTGGAGCGTCATCTCGGGTGAAGAACATCAGATGCTGCCACGGCAACTCGTCGAACTCCTCAGCGAGACGATAACCCGCCGGCAGGTATTCCTTGAGGATCTGCGCCTTGCTCATCTTGTGCAGTTTCTTGATCGGCACATCGGGATCCTCGCTGCGGAACTCGACCAGGGCGATGCGGCCATCCGGCTTCAGCGCCTTGCGCATCTTGGCCAGCATCGTCTCGGGATCGCTGAACTCGTGGTAGACATCGACCAGCAGGATCAGATCGCAGGAGCCATCGGGGAGTTCCGGGTCCGCCGTACCTCCGAGGATCAGTTCGATGTTCTCGAGCCCCGCCTCGCCGCTACGCTTTTCGAGCATGTCGAGCATCGGCTGCTGAATATCGACGCCGTAAACCTTGCCAGAGGATCCAACCCGTTTGGCCAGCCGCAAAGCGTGATAGCCATTGCCGCAGCCGAGATCACAGACCGTTTGCCCCGCCTCGACTCCAAGCGCCTCCATCAGAACCGAGACCCGCTCTTCCTTCTCGCGCGTCTCTCGCAGCAGCCACTCGGCACCCTTCCAGTGCATCGTCTGGGCGATGGTGCGGCCCCTGTACTGCGGCTTCTCATCTTCTTGCGCGACACTCGGGGAGGTCAGTAGGCCGACGGACATCAGCACCGCGGCCAGCATCCACATCGAAACTCTGCTTCTGTTCATCAGATGTACTCCTCATCGGGTCGGTCTAGGGCCAGGGGAAAGGTCCTGGAAGAGGTAGAGTACAAGAGAGATCGGGGAAGGTCACGCGACTGATCTGACGGTATGTCGAGCATTGGTCGACTGGCTGTGGGCGGCCTGGGAAGGATCATCAGCCGTAAAGGAGACCGGCAGAGATACTGGAACGACATCCTCGTACCTCTCGCCATCGACGGCACCCCGGTGCCGAGATACTGACGGGGGCGCCGGTCGATGGAATGACGAAACGACTCGGTCGGCCAGAGGGGTGCTCTAGTGGCAGCGGATCAGCGAGATCTCGGTGCCATTTCCTTCGATGATCATGTGGTTCTCGTCGACGATGCGGATGCGGCCCTGCGCCTCGAGGTTGCCGATCTCGGTGGCGACACCCAGACCCTCGCCCAGCAGCGAAGTGATCCGCGCCTGGCCACTGAACTGACGGCCACTGATCGTCACGGTGTACTTCCCTGAGGGGAGGATTTCCAGCTCGAGTTGGGCCAGCATGCTGTGCTCCAGTCGGCAACGCAGCCGCTCGACCCAACTGGTGTGAGGAGTCGCTGGAGGCGTCTCTCGAGCAGCCACCTCGCTCTTCCACGATCCGACCGCTCGCGTGTAGGTGTACTGTGCAGAGCAGCCGACCGAGAAGAGCGGAATCAGTGCGGCAAAGGCGAGGATCCTCAGTAGTTTTCTGTTCATCATCTGCTCCTTTCGGGTGGATCGACAACGCCCTACCCTTCTATCCAGTTCCGGGCCATGATCGGACCGCCAGATCCCGGTAATTCCAGGGAAGATGTCGGCAAATTCAGGCCGATCCGCAGGTCGGGACAAGATCTCGAGGTCGCGGGACTGGTCATGCCCCGACCCGTGCAGCCGGATCTGAAAGGAATCGACCCGCATGAACATGAAGGATCATCGCCTCCTTCGCACCGCGATGCTGTGCTTGCTCTACTTCGCCCAGGGCTTCCCCTGGGGATTCGTGATCTATGCGCTGATCAGTTTCTTCATCGAGGGCGGCTACTCCCGGGCGGAGACGGTGCTGATCTCGGGCACTGCAGTGCTGCCGTGGAGTTTCAAATTCCTGTGGGCGCCGATGATCGACTCGGTTCGCTGGCCGGCGCTGGGACTTCGTCGGCCGTGGATCGCCTTCGCCCAGTTGGGGATGGCTGCGACATTACTGGGGGCCCATCGTATCGGCACGATCGATGCCCTCCAAAAGGGGTCGACCATCGATCTACCACGCTGGGCGATCGACGGGTTAGCGTGGCTTCCCGGCAGCCAGATCACTGCTGCAGACACCTCGGTTTCGGTGCTCGTTTTCATCGGAGGCGTCTTCTTCCTCCACAATTGTTTTGCCTCGCTCCAGGATGTCGCCACCGATGCACTGGCGGTCGATCTCCTGGAAGAGGACGAACGAGGGCGAGTCAACGGCTTCATGTGGGGATCGAAGACCTTGGGCGTCGCGGTGGGCACTTACGGTGGCGCCGTGATGATCGAATCCTACGGCATGAACGGCGCCATCCAGGCCCAGGCGGCGATGGTGCTGGGGATCCTGGCGGCAGTCCTGATGGTCCGAGAGCGATCCGGTGAGAAGTTATTCCCCTGGTCGAGGGGAGCCGCCGCCTCGCAGCAGATCGCAGCACTACGGTCACCGATCATCGTGCTGCGCGAACTGTTCCGGGCACTGGCTCTCTGGACCACCGCCATCGGTGTGCTGGTCGCCATCTTCACCTCGGTGTGCCAGGGGGTCTTCATCAATCTCGCCAACGACACCTTCGTCAATGTCTTCCACTGGAGTGCCATCGACTACAGCAAGGTGCAGGGCAGTTACGGTGTGGCTGCCGAGGTGATCGGAGCGATCTCCGGAGGCTTTTTCTGCGATCGCTTCGGCCGCCGCAAGATGGCCTTCATCGGCGGACTGATCGCCTCGGGAGGTCTCATCACCTTTGGCCTACTGCACCCCTACTGGATCAGCGACTCCTTCTCGGGGCTGTGGATCATCCCGCTGTTCAAGGGTGCGATCGCTTTCCAGACGGTCTCGCTCTTTTCCCTCTACATGAAAATTTCCTGGACCACAGCAGCGGCGACTCAGTTCACGCTGTACATGGCGGTCAGCAACTTCGGCGTCTTCCTAGGTACCCAGCTCAACGGACTGGATTGGCAACGGTGGGAGCTGTTCGTGCTGGGAGGTTCCACGGCATTGATCCCCATCGCCTTGCTCCTGATGATGAAACCGGATCTTGTTGTCAAAAGACGACTCGAAGATGAAAAGAGTGGAGAACCCGTATGATTCGCCGTGCAACTGCCCTGAGTTTGCTGCTGATGCTCCTTGCTGGTGGCTCCTCGATCACCGCTTTTGATGAGCCACAGATCGATGAGCTGGCACCCCGCATCGCCACCTTGCTGAAGGACTGGGACAATTCCGACACCCCCGGCTGCTCCATCGCCGTGGTCAAGGATGGCACCATCATCTACAGCGGTGGTTTTGGCATGGCCAACCTCGACCACTCCATCCCCAACGCAGCCGACACCGTGTTTCGCATCGCATCGGTGTCGAAGCACATCACCGCTTCCTGCATGCTGCTGCTGGCGGATGAAGGACTGCTCACCCTCGATTCCGACATTCGAAAGTGGCTGCCAGAGATCTCCGAATACGATGAGACCATCACCATCCGACACCTACTGCATCACACCAGCGGCCTGCGCGATTACACATCCTTGATGAGATTGCTGGAGATCGGCGATGAAGATCTGTTCACCCCGCAACAGACCATCGACCTGATCGCGCGCCAGAAGGGTCTCAATTTCTCTCCGGGAACCCAACACTCCTACTGCAACAGCGGCTACTTCCTGCTCAGCGTCATCTGCCAGCGTGCATCGGGCAAAACGTTGCGCCAGTACGCCGACCAGAAGATCTTCTCACCGCTGGAGATGACCAGCAGCCACTACCACGACAACCACCTCGAGGTGACACCGAAGCGAGCCACCGGCTACGCGCCGATCGGCGAGGGAAAATACCGGATCCACGAGACAGTGCTCGACCATGTCGGCGACGGCGGGGTCTTCACCACCGTCGAGGATCTGGCGACCTGGACCACCGCCCTCGGTGAGGGCCGCCTCGGAGCCGATCTGCTCCAGCGATTGCAACAGAAGTTCACTCTCCAGGATGGTGAAGAACTCGATTATGGCCTCGGCGTCATCGAGACCCGTTTCCGTGGCCAGCGGATGCTGCAACATGGCGGTGGCTGGGTCGGCTTTCGCACCTCGTTGGCGGCGTTCCCGGAGCAGGGGATCGTCATCATCTGCCTCGGCAACTGCAGCGCCTTCAACCCGGGCCGGATCAGCCGCCAGATCGCCGCACTGGTGGTCGAAGGTCTTGTCCCCCCTCATCTTCAACGGCCCGCCAGAACTAGCGATCGACGAGATCGAGATGAGAGCAGCGCAACCGCACAAGAAGACGCGAAGGCGTGGGATCACCGCCAGGTGCTGGGGCGATACCACTCGAGCGAACTCGATCGTCAGTGGTCGATCATCCACAGCGGCACTACCGATGTGGCGCTGGTCGGCTTCGAGGGGGAGCCACTGGCGATCGCCGTGACCGGCAACGACCGGCTGACGGTCGGGGGGTGGTTGAAGATGCAGCTGATTCGAGATGGGGAAGATGCAGTGACCGGGTTCACCATCGATGTCGCAGGGATGAGCGGCATTCGGTTCGAGCGGATGGTCGAGAAGATCTGATCCCCTGCCGCATCGAACCCGGATTTGCAGTAACCTGAGATCGTCACGAATCACCACTCCGGAAGGAGATCGATGTTCCTCTCTCAACTACTACTAGTGGCGCTGGCCACACCGGCGGCACCGGCGGTAGAAGATCCACCCATCCAAGTCTTCCTGCTCGCTGGACAATCGAACATGGAGGGTCATGCGGTGGTCGACCTGGTCCACGAGGAACACTACAACGGCGGTCGCGGGACACTGATCCGACTGCTCGATGATCCGTCGATGGCGAAGCGGATGGGGCATCTGCGAAAAGATGGTGAGTGGACAAAACGCGACGATGTTCTGGTCCGATACCGCACTGGCAACGATGTGCTGAAAAGCGGTCCCCTCTCCATCGGCTACGCGGTCTATGACGACCTGCATCACTTCGGCCCCGAATTGCAAATCGGCCACCGCCTCGGCGATGCCAACGAAGCGCCGGTGCTGCTGATCAAGACCTGCTGGGGCGGCAAGAGTTTGCATGTCGATTTCAGACCACCGAGTGCCGGTGGGGAGACGGGCCCCTACTACACCCAGATGGTGAAGGAGTACCGCGAGGCGCTGGCGGCCATCGAGACCGAATTCCCAGATCTGGCCGGACGATCCACCGAACTGTGCGGATTCTTCTGGTTCCAGGGCTGGAATGACATGTTCACCGATGGAGCCGTGGAATCGTATCCCCAGAACCTGGCGCACTTGATCGATGACCTGCGCAAGGAGTTCGATGTTCCACAGTTGCCAGTGGTGATCGGCGAGACGGGCAACGCCGGCAGCCTGCCGCTTCGACACGCCCAGGCAGCGGTGGCAGAACGTCCCGAATACCGTGGCACCGTCTCCTATGTCTCGACCGCCCAGTTCATGCGCAGGCCGGTAGATTCTCCCAACATGGGTCACGGCCATCACTGGTTTGGAAACGCCGAGAGTTACTTCGGAATCGGCGATGTGCTCGGCGAGGAGATGGTTCGCCTGATCAAAGGTGGAACCCTGAAGGGGAGCGATGAACACCCGGGACCGGCGATCACCCCGGCAACCACGGCGACGGCTCGCTGGATTGACCCGTTGTTTGGCGGATACGACCCGGCCCTCGCCTTCGAGACGATCGAGTTCGCCGATGGCTGGTACCGGGAACCTGGAAATGAGGGGTTCGAGGCGACTCTTGACCATCTTCTCGAACGGTTGAAGAAGAGCGGCTTCGGTACCGATGATCGGCTGCAGTTGGAGGTGATCGAGACTCCGATGCGCTCTCAGGCCTGGACCCCGAAATCGGCAAGCCTGGTGATGAAGCAAACAGACCAGCCGGATGTCACCCTGCTTCGTTTTCAGAATAGCAGCGATCCGCATCGAACGATGCTTCCGGTGCAGGCTCCATCTTGCGATGTTGAGGGACCACTTTGCTTTGACATCCATGAGTTGAAGAAAGGGGATGTCTTCGTCACGGACCAATCGATCGGCAGAGCCATCCGCGACGCCCGCAGCCAAGGCGCCGCTGCAGTCCTTTCTTCACAACTCGCCGATTTCACGGTCGATCCCTCCGGCGGCGATCGTCATCTCGATGCCATCCATTACACCAGCGTTCGCAGCGGTGATTTCCCGGTCGCGATGATCTCTCCACGAGTTCATGCCACTTTGCGACGGCACCCGGAGGCTCGGGTGGCGCTTCGCGCCAAGGTGCTGCTCGAAAAACGGCCACTGCGAACGATCGTGGCGACCGTGGTCGGATCCGGTAAACCACAAGAAGTGGTGGCTCTGGCAGCTCATGTCCAGGAACCGGGAGCCGTCGACAACGCCAGCGGGGTCGGTGGCCAGCTGGAAGGAGTTCGATCACTGGTGGATGCACTTGAAAAGAAGCAAATCCCGTGGCCCGACCGGAGCATCTCCTTTGTCTGGGGCAACGAGATGGAGATGAGCCGGATCTTCCTCGATCACACCCAACGAAAGACCATCGCAGCCTTCTCCGCTGACATGATCGGGGCATCGCGCGCCATGACCGGTGCCATCGCATTGCTGGAACGATCCCCCGATCCTGGAGCGCTGCGAGTGCTGCACCCCGATTCCCACACCCCTTGGGGATCTGGGCGAGTTCGCAAGTCCGATCTTCACCCCAGTGGAGTCTCCGTCATCGCCAGGCTCGCCATGCAAGACGTCGCCCAGATTTCCAACGGCTGGGCCATCGGTGAACACCCGTGGGAGGGTGGCAGCGACCATGATGTGTTCCTCGGACGTGGGGTGCCCGCCATCTTGATGTGGCACTTCACCGATTTCGCCTACCACACCAGCCTCGATCGACTCTCCCATGTCGACCCCAGAATGGTCCGGCGCATGAGCGTGGCACTGATGGCTTCAGCGCTGGCAGTCGCCCATCCAGACCCCGGGGACTTGGAGCGATACCAGCAGGCGATCGAAGAGGAACGCACTCTACGGATCGCAGCGGTCGATCAGGCCAAAGATCCAGACTCCAAGAAATTATGGCTGGAATGGTTCGATAGTACCCAGCAATGGCTCACCACCCTGTGTAACGATTCCGGCCCATCCGATGACGAACATTGAATCGATCACGCCCCATCGGAGTTTGTTGACCTCTGGCTCGGTGGAACCGATGCTGGTCGGCTCAGGAGGCCACCTTGCTCAATCCCGGGAGTGATCTCGATCTGGACTGGGTGCTGGCGACCCGTGTCAACCGCTCTGCGGTCGAACGGCGAACCAGTACCCTGACCGGACGTCGAACCGTCAAGAAGTCGTGGCAGATCGGCTGGCTTGCCCACGCCATCACCTGCATCGACCTGACCACCCTCGCCGGAGATGATACGCCCGGTACCGTGCGCCGACTTGCCGCCAAGGCAAGGAGCCCGGTACGCCGCGATATTCTCGAAGCCCACGGCCTGCCGCTCGATCTTCACTGCGCCTCGGTGTGTGTCTACCACAACCTGATCGAATCCGCCCGCGAGGCGACCGCTGGATCTCCAGTCAAGGTCTGCGCCGTCTCGACCGGATTTCCGGCGGGACAGATCCCCCACTCGATGAAGGTCGATCAGATCCACTCATCGATCGCTGCAGGAGCCGATGAGATCGACATCGTCATCTCGAGAAGCCTGGTGCTGGAGGGGCGCTGGCAGCAGCTCGATGAAGAGATCCGCGCGTATCGCCAGGCTTGCGGCGAAAAGGCCTGCCTCAAGACGATTCTCGCCACCGGAGAACTGGGCGACCTGCGGCGCATCGCACGCGCATCGCGAGTGTGCCTCGCAGCGGGAGCTGATTTCATCAAGACATCGACCGGCAAGGAACCGGTCAATGCCACCTTGCCGGTGGCACTGGTGATGCTCCGAGCGATCCGCGAGTATCGCGAACGAACCGGGATCCTTGCCGGGTTCAAGCCCGCCGGTGGAATCCGCACCGCCAAGGAGGCGATCTCCTTCCTGATGTTGATCCGCGAGGAACTGGGAACCGAATCGATGGCCTCCGACCGCTATCGCATCGGCGCATCATCACTTCTGACTGATCTTGAGAGACAACTGGAATTTCATGCCACCGGACGGTACTCCGCCGCCCGCCGGCATCCGATGGGATAAATATGACGACACCCGACCAACCAAATCCTAGCGATTCTCTCGAAACCCTCGACTGGGGGCCCGCCCCAGAGTCTGCCGAGGAAGCGCGTCGCTGGATCGAAAAGAGTGGTAGTCAGCCAGCCCATTTCATCGGAGGAGAGTGGTGGTCTCCCGCTGCAGCCAAGCGATTCTCTTCTCGTTGTCCTGCCAGCGGAGAAGCACTTCGCGATGTGCTCCAGGGCAGTTCAGACGATGTCGATCGGGCAGTGCAAGCGGCTCGCACCGCCCTGCCGACGTGGCAAGCACTGGGCCCCGAAGGTCGAGCTCGCTGCCTCTATGCCATCGCTCGAAACATTCAGAAGGAGAGCCGTCTTTTTGCAGTGGTCGAATCTCTCGATAATGGAAAGCCGATTCGCGAGACCAGAGATCTCGACATTCCGCTGGTCGTACGACACTTCTACCACCACGCTGGATCGGCACACCTGCTCGATGAAACAGATCCAGGTGCAAAACCATGGGGAGTTTGTGGCCAGGTAATTCCGTGGAACTTTCCCTTGTTGATGTTGGCATGGAAGGTCGCTCCGGCTCTGGCTTGCGGTAACACCGTGGTACTGAAACCCGCCGAATGGACTTCGCTGAGCGCGCTGCTCTTTGCCGAGATCTGTCAGAAAGCGGGACTGCCCGATGGTGTTTTCAACATCGTCACTGGCGATGGTGAAACCGGCGCAGCCATCGTCTCGCATCCTGACATCGACAAGATCGCTTTCACCGGTTCAACCGAGGTCGGTCGAATCATTCGTGAAGCGACCGCCGGCAGCGGAAAGGGACTGACCCTCGAACTGGGAGGCAAGAGTCCCTACATCATCTTCGAAGATTCTGACATCGACAGCGCAGTCGAGGGTCTGGTCGACGCGATCTGGTTCAATCAGGGTCAGGTCTGTTGTGCGGGGAGTCGCCTACTGGTCCAGGAATCGATCACCGATGAAGTTCACCGCAAGGTCGAGGAACGGATGTCCAGGCTTCGAATTGGCAATCCTCTCGACAAGGCGATCGACATCGGTGCGATGGTCGATGAGCAACACCGCGACCAAGTCGCCGCGATGTGCGATCGTGCCATCGGCGAGGGGATTACCTGTATCCAGCCCCCCATCGACCTACCCGAGCAAGGTTACTGGTACCCGCCGACTCTGTTTCGAGACGCGCCGCTTTCATCGGAAATCGCCAGTCAAGAGGTGTTCGGGCCGGTGCTGGTCTCGACCACCTTCCGCACCCCCCAGGAGGCGGTCAAGATCGCCAACCACAGCCGTTACGGTCTCGCAGCGAGCATCTGGAGCCAGGACATCGACACCGCCCTCGATGTCGCACGCAAGGTCGAAGCGGGAACCGTCTGGGTCAATGGCACCAACATGTTCGATGCATCGAGTGGATTCGGTGGCATGAAGGAATCGGGTTTCGGCAGAGAAGGAGGCCGTGAAGGTCTGCGCGCCTACCTTCGAGATGTCAAACCGATGACTCCTACTGCCGGCAACACCGCCGCCACCGGTGGTCTCGTCAACTCCACCTCTGCCGATCCGGCACTCGACCGCACCGCCAAGTTGTACATCGGAGGGAAACAGGTACGTCCCGATGGGGGCTATTGCTTCGAGGTTCAATCTCCCTCCGGAGAATTACTGGGGCTGGCGGCTCGATCGAATCGCAAGGATGTGCGCAATGCGGTGGAAGCATCGCACCGCAGCCCATGGCGAACGATGACTGGCCATGCACGAGCACAAGTGATGTGGTTCATCGCCGAAAACCTCGAACCTCGCTCCGATGATCTGGCGCAGTTGATCGACCAGATGACCGGGTGCGGTGCGGTGGAAGCTCGCCAGGAAGTGGAAGAGTCGGTGGCTCGCTGGACCTGGTGGGCATCGTGGGCCGACAAGCACGATGGAGCGGTGCATGACACTCCTTGGCGTGGACTGGTTCTCGCAGTTCACGAACCGTTTGGAACCGCCGGATTGATCTGTCCGCAACAGCATCCACTGCTGGGTCTGGTGGCGCTCTGCGCTCCACTACTGGCCACCGGAAATTGTGTCGTCGCGATTCCCTCCACCGCCGCTCTCGCTGCCGTCGAGATGTGTCGCATCATCGAACATTCAGATCTCCCCGCGGGAGCCCTCAATCTGCTCACCGGAGATGCTGCGGAGATCGGTCCCGTGCTCGCCGGACATGATGAAGTGGACCTGCTGTGGCACGTCTCTGACGAGCCTCTCGCCCGGGAACTGGAAGCCGCCTCGGCGGGCAACATGAAGGTGTGCTGGCGCCCGGGAGAATTGTCGGATCGGTCAAGACGGATGCTCGACCGTGGCACCCAGGTGAAGAATATCTGGCTCCCACACGGCATCTGAGGTCATCCAGCCCATCTAGGGTTGTTCGCACATCGACAATTGGGCTAGTTTCAGGGTAGATTTCTTTGGAGTGGACGCACAGTGAGAGGCGCCCTCCAGTTCTCTTTCGGTGAGGTTGCCATGGGATTCGATTCCTCCACACCCGATTCCTCGACACCCGATTCCTCGACAACAGATTCCTCGACAACATTGTCGACCGATGGAAGGTCCGCCGCTTCATCGAACGTGGAATCGA
>JAPKAM010000092.1 GCA_028825265.1 Planctomycetota bacterium | reverse complement strand
AGTATCACCAGCACTACTATCAGAAACATCGAGGCTTCATCTCGCGCTGAGATCAGCAGTGAACCACCCCGTGAGGATCGATACCCTGATCCTGATCGACCTTTCGCGAGCGACGAACGCACAGTAATCCCTCCAGTAGCATCCACAGTTGCAGCAGCATGCCGAAGCCGAGCATGGTGACCTGTGCCCATGCGATCGATTCTGCGTTCAACAGCCGATCCATCTGGGAGATGGCGGCCCAGCCGACGGTGATGGTGAGAAAGCCCAGCGGAATCAGGGTGGGCATGATCGGTCGCCCGCGCCGTGCTTGCCAGGTGGTCAGGACCACCAGCGTCAGGCTGGCGAGCAACTGGTTGGTGACTCCGAAGATCGGCCACAGCACCAGTCCACCCTTTCCCCCCTGGCCTGCCAGCAGTGCCAGTGCCGCCGCAGAGAGGACTGCGATGGCGGTGGCGACCTGCCTTCGTGCAAAGAATTTCCAGCCGATCGATTCAGCCAACTCCTGGATGACATAGCGCTGGATACGGGTGGCGCTGTCCATTGTCGTTGCGGCAAAAGAGATGATGACCACAGTGATCACGGTGGCGAGAAACTCCGGGGAGAAGAAGGGAAGAGCGGCTCCGATGAAGGCCGCTCCGCCGTGGATGAAGCCGGACAGCCGCGCCAGAAGGGATCCCTTACCGACCCATTCAGCAGAGTACTGGGCGGCCCACTCCTCGCCATTGGCGAAACCTGCCGCCGAGACACAGCACAGGATGACCAGCACGGCCAGGCCACCCTCCAGCACCATCGCCCCGAATCCGATGCTTCTTGCATCCGCTTCACTGGCCAGTTGTTTCGATGTGGTCCCGCTGGCGACCATGCAATGAAAACCACTGACGGCACCACAGGCGATGGTGATGAAGAGAAATGGAAAGAGCAGTGGTGCGTCTACCGGTGGAGTTGGATTGATGGCCGGGGCCACCAATTCCAGTGAGCTGCCATCCGTCACCGACAGCACCAGTAGCCCGCAAATTAACGCACCCATTGCCAGGAACAATTGATGTGAGTTGATGGCATCCCTGGGTTGCAGCAGTTTTTGCACCGGCAGGATGGAGGCGATCCATGCATAACCGAATAGCATCACTAGCCAGAACAGCTCTGCATTTTCGGAGAGCCAAATTCCGAGCGAGTTTTCACCCCAATCAAAGGACGCTAGGGAACGGACACTGTCGGTCGATCCGATGCCGATGCAGCCGTACATCACGATCAGTGCCAGCGCTCCCCACAGTGCCAGTGACTGACCGCGCATCAGTTGCCAACCGACCAGCAGAGCCAGCGGAATTTCGATCCAAACCGCCAGGATGCTTTCGGGTCGTGCCACGAACAGCGAAGCGATGACGTAGGCGAACACCGCCAAAACCACCCACAGCGCTACCAGGATGAAGATCAAAAAGAGCCAGCGAACTCTGGGAGAGAGGATCTCCGCGCACAGATCTCCGATGCTGCGGCCCTGATTTCTGGTCGATAAAACCAGCGCCCCCAGATCGTGGACCGCTCCGATCAGGATCGAACCGAACACCACCCACAGTAGTGCCGGCAACCAGCCCCAGGTGACCGCAACCGCAGGTCCGACGATGGGTCCCGCCCCGGCGATCGTCACGTAGTGGTGGCCAAATAGGATGGAACGTCGGGTCGGTACGAAATCGACGCCATTTTCTTGCGATCGACTGGGCAGTCGCTGATCATCGACCTCGCCGACACCGAATACCTTGTCGGCGATCCAGGTGCCGTAGTAGCGATATCCGAGCCACAGCACCACGGCACTGGCGAAGGCGAGGGTGGTGACATTCATCGATCCTCCTTGGGCAAGTGTCAGGGTAGTCTCGAGTGCAGAGCAGCCCAAGAGGCACCTTGCAGGTTTCCCTTCACTTGGGGATACTCCGACCATCTCGCTGGACGAGTTCTTCAGTGGAACAAGCATCAAAAGTGATACAGAGGAGGAAGATGAGCCAGGATTCGGATGTGGCCAGGCAGTACTGGCGAAAGAACCTGAAACTCATCTCGTTGCTTCTGACGATCTGGGCACTGGTATCACTCGGTTTCGGCATCGCACTGGCTCCATGGCTCGATCAGTACCAGCTACCGGGGACCGAATTTCCGCTCGGATTCTGGTTTGCTCAGCAGGGATCGATCTACGTTTTTGTCATCCTCATCTTTGTCTATGCTTGGCGAATGAATCGCCTCGATGACCAGTTCTTCTCCGACCAGGACGGTCGATGATGAGTGTCACCGCATGGACCTACCTGCTGGTCGGAGCTTCATTCCTGCTCTATATCGTCATCGCCATCCGTTCTCGGGCTAGCAGCACCGAAGAGTTCTACATCGCTGGCCAGCATGTCCCACCGGTGGCCAACGGTATGGCGACAGCAGCGGATTGGATGAGTGCTGCATCGTTTATCTCGATGGCGGGGATCATCTCCTTCAGTGGCTACGACGGGTCGGTCTACCTGATGGGCTGGACCGGGGGGTACGTGCTCCTGGCCCTGTTGCTGGCGCCGTATCTGCGGAAATTCGGGAAGTTCACCGTGCCTGATTTCATCGGAGAGCGGTATTACTCCCAAACGGCTCGATTGGTCGCGGTGATCTGCGCCATTTTTGTCTCGTTCACCTATGTCTCCGGCCAGATGCGTGGAGTCGGAGTGGTGTTCAGCCGTTTTCTCGAGGTGGATGTCACCATCGGGGTCATCATCGGAATGGCCATCGTCTTCATCTATGCGGTACTGGGCGGGATGAAGGGCATCACCTACACCCAGGTGGCCCAGTATTGCGTGCTGATTTTTGCCTTCATGGTTCCCGCCATCTTCATCTCGTTGATGGTGGCAGGCACCTCGATTCCACAGATCGGTTTCGGGTCGAACATGATCGGTACCGAGACGAGCCTGCTGTCACGGCTCGATGGATTACATGAGCAGTTGGGCTTCACCAAGTACACGCTCGGTTCGGGCAATACCATCAACCTGTTGGCCATCACCATTGCATTGATGGCAGGCACTGCGGGTCTTCCCCATGTGATTATCCGCTTCTACACAGTACCCAGCGTTCGGGCTGCAAGGAAATCGGCCGGTTGGGCACTACTCTTCATCGCCATCCTGTACACGACGGCGCCGGCAGTGGCCGTGTTCGCTCGTACCAACTTGATCGACACCGTCTACAAAGATGGTGAATTCCAGCCATACGAGCAGATGCCGGACTGGTTCCAAACCTGGGAGAAAACCGAACTCATCGAGTTTGATGACAAGAATGGAGATGGACTGATCCAGTACGTGGGGAAGTCGGCGGTCGATTCGGCAGGACAGCCGATCGCCAACGAACTGACCATCGACAGAGATATCATGGTGCTGGCCAATCCGGAGATCGCTGAACTTCCCAACTGGGTGATCGCGCTGGTCGCCGCCGGTGGTCTGGCAGCGGCGCTGTCGACCGCAGCGGGCTTGCTGTTGGTGGTCTCCACCTCCATCTCTCATGACCTGTTGCGCAAGTGGTTACGGCCAGACCTGAGTGAGAAGGAAGAACTGCTGGCAGCGCGTATTGCTGCCGGAGTGGCGGTCTGTGTGGCGGGTTATCTGGGCATCAACCCACCCGGATTTGTCGCCGAGGTGGTGGCGTTTGCCTTCGGCCTAGCCGCGGCCAGTTTCTTCCCGGCGATCCTGATGGGAATCTTCATGAAGAGGATGAACCGTGAGGGTGCGATCTCAGGGATGGTGGTCGGACTGCTCTTCACCGCCGGCTACATCAGCTACTTTCGTTTTCTTCATCCGGAACTCGACACCGCTGAAAACTGGTGGTGGGGAATCTCACCGAAGGGAATAGGTACCGTCGGCATGTGCTTTAACTTCACTGTGGCGGGCATCGTTCGTTCCTTCACCTCCGACCCACCTGAAGAGGTGATTCGGATGGTCGAGGAGATTCGACTGCCGGAGATGAAGTAGGACCCTGATTACGATCTCTCTCGATCGCCGATCTCGGTTCGCAACATGCCCGCGATGATGAGCATTCCACCGAGCACCGCCCAGCCGGAAAGCACTTCGCCGATCAGTAGCCAGGAGAAGGTGGCTGCGGTGACCGGTTCGAAGGCAAAGATCACTGCGGTGCGGATCGCCGTGGTGGTGCTTTGCGCCCAGCTCTGGGCGAGGAATGCAAAGGCTGTGGCGAGCAGGCCCGTCAGTAACACCGCACCCCATACCTGATCAGAGAGTGCTCGAGGATCAGGAATCTCTTCCAGTACCAGTGCCGCTGCCAGCGACAACAGGAACACCGTGAACAGTTCGACTAGGGTTAGCGACAACGCTGAGAGTTGCGCTGCCCAGCGTGCTTTGACGATGATCTGGAAGGCGAAGGCGACCGCACAACCGAAGGTGAGCAGATTGCCGTAACCCGCATCGGGCTCGGTCGGGGGGCGTTCGATGGTGGACGAACCACCGAGGGTCAACAACGCCAGGCCTGCCGCCGCGATGGAAACCCCAAGGACCACCCTTTTCTCCAGTTTCTGGCCGAGCAGCCACCACGCCAGCAGGGGCACGATCACCACCGCCATACCGGTCAGAAAACCGGAGTGCGAGGGGGTGGTGTGAAGTAGGCCGGTGGTCTGAAAGGAGTAGCCGAGCCACAACGAAAGACCGGCCAGGAAGCCAGCCTTCCACAGTAGAGCGGGAGAGCCGATCGATTCCTTGCGGCGGCGACGAAACAGCAGCAACGGAAGCAGGGCGATGGTGGCGATTCCGAAGCGCAGAACATGGAAACTGTGGACCGGGATCTCGTCGATGGCATTTTGTACCGAGACGAAGGTGGCACCCCAGATGACGACCACTACGATGAGCGTTAGATCTGCTCTTACTGCCATGAGGCGCACTCTGACGACCTTTCCGGCCCACGGATCCGCTTCAACGGACGGGCTCTCCATGCTATCTTGCACTCAATCCCGAATTCCCAAAGGGAATGTTCAACGATTCGAGCACTCAACGGGGTCGCTACGAATCGTGATCGAACCGTGGATCCTGACAGTTACCGGCATCAGAAGAACCCGTGATCATGGTGCTCGTGATCAGGGTACCCGTGGAGGAGCAGAAGATGAGTTTTGAATTTTCGGTCGGCTGGAGACAGCAAGGATGGTTGAAGTGGATCCGCAATCTGCTGGGCATCGCGATCTTGGCCTACATGCCCTGTTCCGTTGCTGATGCCCAGGAGCAAAGACATTTGCGGCACATTCTGGTCGCCACCGAACCGGTCGCCGATCGTCTCATCGAAGTGATCGAAGAGGGCCGTGATTTCAAGGCACTGGCACGCAGATACTCCCTCGATGTGGGGACCAAGATCCTCGGCGGAGACCTCGACTGGGTGAGTTACGGTGCGATGGAGCCCGAGTTCAGTAGGGCCTCATTTGCCATCGAGAAACCGATGGGCCTCAGCAAGTGCAAGACTCGCTACGGTTGGCATGTCATCCAACTCATCGATACTCGGGGAGAGGCGCTCGAAACTCCGCCCAAGCCTCCTGTACGAGATTCCACGAAGCCTCAGGAGAATCCGGTGACAAAGGTGCCGGTGACTGGGGACCGCAATGATGACCTGGAATGGACGATCCGTTTTGCCAAGCGATCGGTATCCCCGGGAGATGATGTGGAACTGGTGATCGGCGTGCGCAACAAGAGCGCAGAAGCGCTAGGGGTGCTGGACCCAGTTCTGTGGCCATTAGGCTTGATCGTTCGCTATCAGTTCGGAAAATTGAATGTCCCGATGAGCCTGCCGGATGGATTTGATTCGACCCAGTTGGCGATGCGCAAGATCGGTGGCAAGGAGTACCTCGAGAGTACCTTCCGCCTCAACGATTACGCTCCTGTGTCGGTTCCGTGGCCGATCGTGAGAGTGATCTGGCGTGGCGACTCCCTCTTCGGTCGGATTGAAAAGCACGCCCCAGAACTTCTGGGTCAGCCAGACTATGCGACCTGGAAATCTCGTTGGCGTTTCTATCGTTCGGATGAGGCGCAGTTCAATGTACTTCCCGAGGTCAAGCCTGAGGACCGCTGGTTTTTGTGCCTCTTCTCCAACGGTAGGACCTGGGTCGAGGTCAAGGATGTGGGAATCCCTGGTCTGAGAGCGGAGATCATCCAGCAGGTTCGGGATGGCCACCTCAACAATGTTCCCATCTCTCTGATCCAGGGGCAGTCGATCCAGTTTGGAGTCGCACCCGGCAAGAGCGGGGGAGTACCCAGAAGTGATCCGACCTCAATTATCGAACTGGAACCCGGCACCTTCTCGGTGCTGCCAAACGGGAGCGCCGAAGGAGTGAAACTGGGTCAACAGTTCTCCATTGCACTGGGTCGATCTCCGGCACTCGCCGCAAGGGTGATTTCCTGCGGCAAGGTGGTGCTGGAGGAGGGGGAACCGATCGACAGGATTCAGGCGCGAATTGCCAAGGGACTGGCGGCCGAGATGACCCTCACCCTGGCTTATCCCTTCGAGTTGTTACCAGACAAGGTCAAGGGCGCTTGCTCCGATGCGTTTGTCGAGAAGCCGGTCACTGGTGGGACTCTTCCTTCCACGACCAACTCGAAGCCACAGTTTTCCGACAATCAGGGGAAGACTCCCCCTCGGCCGGTCGGCAAGCCGCTTCCACGAGTGCTGCTCGATACCACTGAAGGTCCCTTGCTGGTGGAACTGTTCGAGGACGAATCTCCCAACACGGTGGCAAACTTCATCTCGCTGGTTGGAAGTGGCTTCTACGATGGTCTCAAATTCCATCGAAAGGTGAGCAGCAACAAGAATCGTGGTTTCATCCAGGGTGGAAGTCCCGACGGGACCAGTGCTGGAGGCCCGGGGTATTGCATCACTGATGAGATGAACAAGAAGCACAAGGCGATCCGGGGATCCTTCATCATGGCGCGCAAGCACACGGAACCCAATACGGCGGGGTCACAGTTCATCATCGGTCTCGATAATCTGGCCTATCTCGATGGGACTTACACCGTCTTTGGTCAGCTAGTGGAAGGGACCGAAGTTCTCGATCGATTGCTGGAGGGGTCCGTCATCCGACGAGCCGTCGTCCAGAGCAAGCGAGATCACGACTACAAACCCGCAAAGATCCTCACCGTCGGTGAGAAGTAACGGGGTCGTCGATGAAAGAACTGGCTCTGCAACATCTACAACTGGAGACCCCTTCCGATGGCGTGATGAAGGTCACGGTCCATCGGCCTGAGCAATTGAATGCCCTCGACGATGCCACGGTGGGGGAGATCCGCCGTACTTTTGTAGCGATCTCCGCGGATCCTTCGATCCGAGTCGTGATCGTCACCGGAGCCGGCCCAAAAGCTTTCGTTGCGGGAGCAGACATCCAGCAATTGGCCGGGCAGGATCATGATGAGGCGTTGAAGCGAGCACTCGCAGGGCAGGCCGCTTTCGATGCCATCGAAGGCTGTGGCAAGGTGGTGATCGCGCAGATCAACGGCTTTGCCCTCGGCGGCGGCTGTGAACTGGCCCTCGCATGTCACCTTCGCTATGCCTCGAGTCGAGCCAAACTGGGACTGCCAGAGGTGACGCTCGGAATCATCCCGGGCTACGGCGGAACCCAGCGATTGCCGCGCATCGTGGGTCGAGGCAGAGCTCTTCAGATGATACTCATCGGAGACTTTGTCACCGCCGAGGCGGCCTACGAGATGGGGCTCATCAATGGAGTCGCCGAACCGGATCAACTGGAAACAAAGGTGCTGGGAATTGCCGCCACGCTGTGCAAGCGTGGTCCGGTTGCCTTGAAATTCGCCATCGATGCGGTACTTCGTGGAGGCGACGAATCACAGCAACAAGGGATGACCATCGAAGCCGAACTTTTTGCTCGAATCAGTGAGACTGAAGATATGCGAGAAGGGATGACTGCCTTTCTCGAGAAAAGACCCCCGGAGTTCCGGGGCCAGTAGCCTGCGCCAGCGATCGATTTGATCGAGGTGCCCTACTCCAGACAGGGAAGCGACCATGAACAAGAAGATACAGATTCTCGGTGGAGCCAGAACCGCCATGGCAGAATATGTTGGAACCCCAGGCTTTGGCCTGTTCAAGGATATCAGTGCCATCGAACTGGGAGCACTGGCCACCAAGGAAGCGTTAAGGCGTTCAGAGGTGGATCCGGCGGCAGTCGACCATGTCGTGATGGGCAACGTCATGCAGACCAGTGCCGACGCACTTTATGGTGCCAGGCATGTAGCACTGCGTGCGGGTCTTCCGGTCGAGACCCCCGCTCTGACCGTCAATCGCCTGTGCGGTTCGGGTTTGCAAGCGGTGGTGACCGGTGCACAACAGATCTTGCTCGACGAGGCCCAGGTGGTGGTCTCTGGAGGCATGGAAAACATGTCACAGTGTCCCCACGTGATCCGCGGTGCCCGTGAGGGATTCCATCTCGGTGGTGGAAAACTGGAAGACCTCCTGATGGCGTCCCTGATGGATCCCTACTGCGGACTCTACATGGCCCAGACCGCCGAAAAACTGGCCCAGCAGTACGAAATTTCTCGCGAAGAGCAGGACGAGTTTGCCATCGTCTCCATCCAGCGGGCCCTCGCTGCCCAGGAAAATGGGCGCTTCTCTGACGAGATGTTCTCTGTTGAGGTCAAGCGCCGTAAGGATTCGATTCAGGTCGACACCGATGATCACATCAAGCCGGGGACCACTCATGAAAAACTGGCGCGATTGAGACCTGCCTTTGGCAAGGATGGAACGGTCACCGCAGGAAATGCTAGTGGCATCGTCGATGGTGCTGCTGCGGTAGTACTGGCTGCCGATGGAGCGACTGCCGCGGCGGGTCGCTCGGTGCTCGGTACCGTCAAGGGGTGGCACACCGTTGGAGTCGATCCGTCCGTCATGGGGATTGGCCCGGCACCAGCGATTCGTGGATTGCTCGAAGCGCAGGGGCTGTCGATCGCAGACATCGCATTGTTCGAGATCAACGAGGCCTTTGCTGCGCAGTACATCGCAGTGGAGAGAGAACTCGGTCTGGATCGAGACAAGGTCAATGTCAACGGAGGGGCCATCGCACTGGGGCATCCTCTCGCGATGACCGGCACCCGTTTGATCCTCACGATCTGTCACGAACTGCGTCGTCGTGGTGGCGGCCTTGGAGTGGCGAGTGCATGCATCGGAGGAGGCCAGGGCATTGCAGTCCTGGTGGAAGCATAGAGTTTAATCAACTGAACCGGATTCAAGGGAGACAGACCGTGACGAAGAAGTACAAGATTGCAGTTTTTGGAGGAGACGGAATCGGGCCAGAGGTGACACGCGAGGCCTTTAAGGTTCTCGATGTCGTCAGCGAGATGGGTGGATTCGAGATCGATCGAACCGATTTCCCCCATGGCAGCGACCATTACATCGCCACTGGGGAATTGTTGCCTGATGAAATCCTGGAGCAGGTTCGAGCAATGGACGCCGCTTATCTGGGAGCCATCGGAGATCCTCGAGTCGAGGTGGGACTGGTCGAAAGAGCCATCATCGCCGGGCTTCGTTTCAATCTCGATCTCTTTGTCAATCTCCGTCCCATCCGATTGCTCTCCGAGAAGTTTTGTCCCCTCAAGAACAAGGGCCCCGACGACATCGATTTTGTCGTGGTTCGAGAGAACACCGAGGATGCCTATGCTGGCATCGGCGGGATTCTGAAGAAGGGTACCCCCGAAGAAGTCGCCATGCAGCAGATGGTCTACACACGACACGGTGTCGAGCGTGTGATTCGGTACGCCTATCAATTGGCAAGAAAGAGAAACAAGCAGAAGAAGTTGATGCTGGTCGACAAGGCCAATGCGATCCGGGCTCAGGATATTTGGACCCGTACTTTTGCAGAAGTGGGACAGGAATTTCCAGACATCGAGCAAGACCATGCTTATGTCGACGCTGCTTGTATGTGGATGATCAAGAATCCGGAATCCTTCGATACCGTGGTCACGACAAATCTATTCGGAGACATCATCACGGACCTGGGAGCGGTACTCCAGGGGGGGATGGGGGTCGCAGCCAGCGGTAACATCCATCCGGGACAGGTGTCGATGTTCGAATCGATCCATGGATCGGCACCGAAGTACAAGGGCAAGAATGTGTCGTGTCCCATCGCCGCCATTGCCGCGGTTCAGATGATGCTCGATCATCTTGGCGAGGACAGTGCATCGGCTCGAGTCGATGGTGCTATCGAAAGCGTACTGCAGGATGATGATGTGACATCGGTGAGTGCATCGAGTGGAATCCCCACCGATGAATGGGGTGACCGTGTGATCGAGAAGATTCGCTCTCTTTGATCGGATTTCAACATGAGTGATTTGGCCTTATTCGAGGAATGCGCCTGGTTCGATGCGGATCATCGCCTCGAAGTGGTGACCGTTTCTGGTCCGGATGGGCTGGAGTTCCTGCAGCGACTTATTTCCTGTGATCTGAGGCGGGTCACCGATGAGATCGGTAGCCGCGGAACCTTGCTCGACAGCAAGGGGCGGATCCAGGCATTTTTCGATGTCCATCGATGGGCTCAGTGTTCGCACCTAGTTGTCGATACCGCACTGGCCGAGGTGTTACGAACACGCCTCGAAAGGCTGTTGATCCTCGAGGACGTGTCGATCGAGTCGGGCGAGCTCGAGGTGATCTCCCTGCAAGGCCCCACTTCTGGTGGTGTGATCGAGCAACTGGGTGTTGATCTACCCGACACTTTTCTTCACTCCAGAGCGTGGAAAGATGGCTGGATTGCATCTCGTCGACGATCGCTGGTCGCGGGCTTTGATCTGGTGATTCCGCGACAGCAGCTGGCCTCGGTGCAGCAGCAGTTGGAGTCGTTGGGAGTTTCGAGTTGTCGCGCCGAAGATGCGGAGCGGGCTCGGATCGAGGCGGGGTTGCCTCGCCTGGGGCAAGAGATCACCGAGCGGTCCTTACCCCCTGAAGTTGGACTGAATGATTCGGTTTCCTATGACAAGGGATGTTACGCCGGGCAAGAGGTGCTGGCTCGAATCCGTACCTATGGTCATGTGAATCGACAGATGAGGCGTCTCCACCTGGAACTTCCCGAAGGTTTTGATTCGGCAAATGTGGCGGTTGGAGATCCTCTGGAACGTGTCGGGGATGATGGAAAGCCGCCCGGTATCATCACATCGATGGCGACCAGCCACGGTGGATTTTCATTGCTAGCCTCGGTCAAGAAGACTCACATCGAGGTCGGGACCCCACTGCGCTGGCAGGGAGAGGCCGACGATGGATCGGAACTATCGATGATCGGTACGGTACAACTTCCGTTTCAACCCTGATCCACGAGTGGCCCCACTCAGTGGCCC
>JAPKAM010000186.1 GCA_028825265.1 Planctomycetota bacterium | reverse complement strand
GCGGACGAGACGCGGGTCGCGGGCGATACCGAATCGGCTCCCCCCCCGCGCTGGTGTGACCTGCCGCTGGTTCGACCTTCCATTCCGCAGGTTCAATCGACGGCGCTGACGATTCGATCCGATCTCGACCGCATCTGGCTCCACCGTCTTCAGACGATGGGACTGGCACCGGCACCACCCGCTTCCGAGGTGGAGCTGGTCCGCCGCCTCCATTACACCCTGACCGGTCTGCCCCCTTCCCCCGAACAGGTTGAGGATTATCTCGCCGATGACCGTCCAGATCGGTGGCAGAAATTGATCGACCGACTGCTGCAAGATGAGCAGTTCGGTGTTCACTGGGCGCGCCACTGGCTCGATCTGGTGCGCTGGGCAGAGACGGACAGCTACGAACGTGATCGACTAAAACCGGGGGCGTGGCGATATCGTGACTGGGTCATCGACAGTCTCAATGCAGACATGCCCTACCCCCAGTTCGTCACCATGCAGTTGGCCGGGGATGAACTGGCGGATGAAACCATCGATCACCACATCGCCACCGGCTTTTTGCATCTGGGGATCCGCGATGATGAGCCCGCAGATCCATTGCAGGCGGTCTACGACGATCTCGATGGAATGCTCGACACCACCTGCCGAACCATGCTCGGGATCAGTATCGGTTGCGCACGCTGCCACGATCACAAGGGAGACCCGATCCCGACCCGAGATTACTATCGTCTGCTGACCTTCTTCGAGGGACTCAAGCCTTACAAGAATGGCGGCGGTAACGGAATCTCCACCAATAACTTCGTCCGTACCCTTCCAGTCGACCTAGGACGCTCCGATTACCACTCCTCCGTACAACAGTGGAAGACTGAGCGAAGTGAACGGCTGGCAGAGGTCGACAACCTGCTGACCGAAGTGGAGGAACGCTGGGGAGAAGAAGTTCTACAGCAAGCGCGCTCCACGCTCTGGCGAGGCCAGCGGTTGCACCTGCCCTTCTCCGGTGAAGAAATCGCATTGAAGGAAGATCGAGACAGTTCCCGCGGTCCAGGCCGTCATGGGGAAGGATTGGTGCTCGACGAAAATGATCGACTTCTCATCGATCGCCCCGTCCAGGACGACTTCTCCATCTCGTTGTGGTTCCGTACCGATCATCCAGGTGCGGGAGGGAATACTGATCTACGCTGGTTCCGCGGCACAGGTCTGGTCGATGGCGAAATCGGTGGGGTCGTCAACGACTTCGGCATCTCCCTGGTCGGAGACCATGTTTGTGCCGGTACCGGCAAGCCTGAAGTGTTCATCCACGGACCTCAGGGGATGGCCGATGGTCAGTGGCATCACGTGGTCTTCACCCGCAATCGAGAAAGTGGAGAAATCGTTCTCTGGGTCGACGGCAGTCGAGTCAGTTCTGGAAGTGGCGGAAAACAATCGCTCGACAGTGCCGAGCAACTCAGCATCGGCAGGATGCTACCGGACCATCAAACACTGCAAGGATCGCTCGACGAGATACGCTTCTGGGATCGAGTCCTCGATGCCAATGAGATCCTCGATCTCTCCATCGGGGGAGGAGCGCTGCCTGCTCACCAGCAACTGGTGGAAGAGCGACTGGGAATTGCCGAAGCCCTTCGCCTGAAAGCGGCCGTCACGAGACTCGGTCAACTCTCGCCTCCCACCCGGGAGGAAGCACAGGTGCTCTCGGCTCAGGAATTACCGACCCCCCCACCCGGACATATCCGGGTTCGTGGCACCGCATCGGTCAAGGGAGAAGCGGTGACTCCCGGGTTCCCGCAGATCCTGGGCGGACAGGAAGCCACCATCGTCCGCCCTGCGGATGGTCAGAGTTCTGGTCGGAGATTGGCGCTGGCCAATTGGATCACATCTCCTGAGAACCCCAGGACATCACGAGTCCTCGCCAATCGAATCTGGCAGCATGTGTTTGGCCGGGCGATCGTCGAATCGCCCAATGACTTCGGCAAGCTGGGGCTGCTGCCCCACGACCAGCAATTGCTCGACCTGTTCGCCGCGGAGATCGAGGCGCATCAGTGGAGCATCAAATCAGCCATCCGACTGCTGGTCACTTCAACGATGTTCAGGATGTCGAATCAGTTCGATGAGGAATCGAACCGGGTCGATCCGGAGAACAACCACCTGTGGCGTTTCCGCAGCCGCCGCCTCTCCGCAGAGGAGATCCGAGACTCGGTCCTTTCCGTCAATGGATCGCTCAATCGTTCGCTCGGCGGCCCCGGTGTGTACCCGCCGATGCCAGAAGAAGTGCTCGCCACCGCATCTCGCCCGGATCAGGCATGGGGTCAATCAAGCCCAGAGGATGCCGCTCGAAGAAGTCTCTTCATCCACGTGAAGCGATCGCTCCTGCACCCCTTGTTACTGGCCTTTGACATGGCAGATACCGATTCACCCTGCC
>JAPKAM010000091.1 GCA_028825265.1 Planctomycetota bacterium | reverse complement strand
CGGGAGCCCTTGCAACCGCCCCCCAATCTCCTCCATGATCTAAGCCATGATCTAACCAAAGGAGAGAGCACATGGATCCAGTCGAACTTCCCGAGCGAATCTTCAGGACCTACGACATCCGCGGCATCGTTGGCGAAGACCTGACCGAGGAGATCGTCGAGCAGATCGGACTAGGACTCGGCAAGTTACTCTCCTCTGAGGGCCTTCGAAAAGTTGCTGTGGGACATGATATCCGCGACTCCAGTGCGCCCTTTGCCGCACGGGTACGAGATGGCCTGCTGAAGGCGGGACTCGATGTCATCGAAGTGGGCGAGGTCCCGACCCCCTTGCTCTATTGGGCGGTCCAGCATCTGGGAGCCGATGGCGGCGTGATGATTACAGGCAGCCACAATCCAGTCGAGTACAACGGATTGAAGATCACTCGCGGCGTGATGCCCATCTGGGGAGATGAGTTGCAGCAACTTCGCACCATTGCCATGAGCGCTCTTGCGGTTGAAACCGCGGGTAGCGCCAGTAGCGCCGAAGTGATCCAACCTTATATCGCCAACCGCACTCAGCGCTTCCAGTTTCCTGCCGGTTTCAAGGTCGCCATCGATTGTGGCAATGGCACCGCAGGACCCGTCGCCATTCCACTCTTTGAAGCACTCGGCATCGAGGTGGATGCGCTCTACGCCGAACCCGATGGGACCTTTCCCAATCACCTCCCCGACCCAGAAGTTCCTCGCTACATGAAGAACCTCTGCGACAAGGTCGCAGCAGGGGATTACCAGTGTGGATTCGGATTCGATGGTGACTCCGACCGGGTCGGAGTGATCGACGAAACCGGTACAAAAAGATCCGCTGACCACCTGTTGGTCGCCTTTGCCAGACACCTGCTCACGCAGGTCCCCGGTGGCAAGATCATCTACGACGTCAAGTGTTCCGACTACCTGCCCGATTTGATCAGGAAAGCCGGAGGAGAACCGATTCTCAGCAAGACTGGCCACTCCATCATCAAGGAAAAGATGAAGGAAACAGGAGCCATTCTCGCCGGAGAACTGTCGGGGCACATCTGTGTAAAGCATGGCGGAGACGGCTTCGACGATGCCTTTTTTGCGGCGTTGCTGACCCTCGAGATCATGGCTTCCCTGGGTTGCAAGTGCTCCGATCTGTTTGAAGGTATTCCAGAGATGATGGCAACTCCGGAGGTCAAGATCCCCATCTCGGAGGCGCACAAGTTCCAAGTGGTCTCCGACCTATTACAGCGATTCCGCGACGACTCCTGCGGCGGAACGCTGATCGACCTCGACGGGGTTCGTCTTTCATTCGATGATGGCTGGCTGTTGATCCGTGCATCGAATACCACGGCGAACTTGACGGTGCGCGTCGAAGGGATCGACGCGACCGCAATGCAACGGATCGGGGCGCTAGTCCATCAGGCACTGGAGTCGCACCCAGTAGATCTCAGCCAGCTGAAACAGGCGCTCGAAACTTAAGGTCGGCGAGCAATACTGATGAGATGGATGGCGCGCCTCAGCAGTGGTCCGGATTCTCGCTGATCTGGTTCCACATGATCGAATTCAACGCTGACCCGGTGCTTTTTTCTGCCGAGCAATTCGCCACTGCTGAAAGCACTCTCGCTGATCGAAGAAGAGCCATTCCCCCTCGCGGGTTCGAGCACGGGCTGCCGAAGCTTCACGCTCCACCTGCTGGCCACAGATCGGACAATGAGCGAAGGCGGTCTCCTCCAGTTTCTGGCAACCAGCGGGAACATCGAACAAGGAAGTGGGCACAGATCTTCGATCCCACTGAGTGATCTTGAAGGTCAGTGGATGCGACAGGGTCGCCGTGACTACATGAATCACCCCCTCCAGCGGAAGCCCCTCGATCTTTTCCAGTGCATCCTGGACCTTGGCACCGAAAGCACCGCTGGCACGGTGGAACTTCGCCATTGGAAAGGGAACATCGAGATCCGCAACCAACAAGTCAGTGATCAGTCGATCATTCTCGTAGATGCGTACCGATCGCACCGGGAGTCCTAACCGCTGCTCTGTCGAGTCCGATTGTTCGACGCGAATTTCTCGAATCAGCTCGCCACTCTCCGACAACCGCAGGTGACTCGCCTTCAATAACTGCTCGCGTTCAGCCTTGGGAAGATTGCGACTACGCTTTTCCAGTTGTTTCTCCTGGATCCAGCGGTCCTTCTGGATTCGCCCAAGATCATTGCTTTCACGATAGACGGTCCGGTCAGCGGAGATTTCGAGCAGCAGTGGCTGATCGCCATCGAGACGCAGGATGCTCAGCAGGCCACGTTGGCGGTCCTCCAGCAATACCCGGTCGCGAGCCAGCACCATCTGCTGGATCTCGGTTTCATGATCCGGACGCCCGGGTCGCCCGGAGATCTCCTGCAAGATGATCATCGCCTCGATACGAGCATCGGATGGGGCTGGCTCTTCGGATACGGGATCTTGGGATGCGGGATTTGAAGCAACTGTATTCTGAGCAACTGTATTCTGAGCAACTGTATTTAGAGCAACTGTATTTTGAACTACGGTATTCTGGGACAGGATCGCCAGCAGTATCGACAGCGTGAGCACCTTCATGCGACATTCTCCTCGGCCAGGGTTTTCCAGATCAGCGCTTCAGATCCGCCATCGGTCGTCGACAAATCGACGCCATGACCTGATTTCTGCTCATCCAGAGTAACGGATCCTTCATCGAAATCGATCCCACCGACAAAAGGATGGTCACGAATGAACAGCGGAGTGTCGAGATCGATCCAGCGAAATCCACCGAGCCCCCTGGCCAAGTGGGCTGAAAAGGACATCGAGACGATCGATTCCACCATCCCCCCGATCATCAGAGAGATTCCGGCAGCCGTGGCGATCTGGTGAATTTGAATCGATTCCAGATAACCACACTTCTGGGTCTTGATATTGATGACGTTCGCGAGTCGATGCTGGATGATACGCATCGCATCCTTTGCACTCCGACACGACTCATCAGCACAGATCGGAAGCTGACCGAGAGCGGTCAACTGCGCCATTCCAGCCTCGTCTTCCTGGGGTACCGGTTGCTCGAGAAGTTGTAGCGGAATTCCATCGGCCAGTGCCTTCTCGATCAACTGTTGCGCCTCTCCCGCTTCGAATCCACCGTTGGCATCGAGGATCAATCCGCAGCCGGGAGCGGCACGAGAGATCACCTCGAGTCTTTGTTGGTCGAGGTCCACCCCGTCGCGCCCCACCTTGATTTTGAGAATCTTGAATCCGGCGGCCTTCGCTTCGATGGCGCACCTGGCCGCATGATCCAAATCACCGGCAACGATGGTCAGGTCCGTCACGAGGGAGGCGTTGGCAGCGCCGACAAACTGGCAAATCGGCCATTGCTGCTGGCGGGCGAGGCCATCCAGTGCCGCCATCTCCAGCGCGCAGAGGGCGCTGGAAGAACCGGGAGCCGCATCGAATGCACTCCTCTGGATTTGATGGGAAAGTAGAGGGTCGAGACCGATCAGCGCCGGTGCGGCGCGAGTCAGAGCCTCCATCACCGCAGTACGGGTCTGGCCATCATAGGCGGGGAAGGGAGCGGCCTCGCCCAGCCCTACCGTGCCATCGGACAGTTCCATCCGGACCAGCGTCAACTGTGCCAGGCTCGACTCGCCACCGGCGATGGCAAAGGACTCCTTCAGTTCGAGATCGATGGGTGCCGCCTCGATCTTGACGATGCGCCGATTCATTCCGAGACCCAGGCCCCGTTCACCAGCAACGGCACCTCGTCACCGGAAAGGGTGACGGCGGTTACGTTCACTTCCTCATTACTAATCATCATGTCGGTATGAGCGGTCGATGAATTCCATCCGATCGCCTCCAGTTGCTCTGAAGTCATCTCAACCCCGCCCTCGAGACAAGTCTTGTAGGCATTGCCCACCGCAATGTGACAGGCGGCATTCTCATCGAGCAAGATTTCTCGAAAAACATGTCCACTCTGATAAACAGGCGAATCGATTCCGACCAACGCCACTTCACCGAGACGTCTGGCTCCTTCATCGCTATCGATGTAGGAGCGGAAAGTTTCCGCCCCGCTTTCGGCAGTGAAATCACTCAAGACTCCACCATTGAACTCGAGGGTGAGCCCTTCCACCAGGGTGCCGTTGACCAGAAATGGCCTCGTCACCCTGACGTGGCCTTCCGTCTTGCGATAATCGGGAGTAGTGAAGACTTCTTCGGTGGGAAGGTTGGGGATAAATTCATGACCCCGTTGACTGAGGGAACCGCCCCCCTCGAAGCGAGCGGCAGCCGACAGCCCAACCGTCAGATCGGTGCCCGGACCGCTGAACTGCAACCTATCGATCTGCAACGAGTTGAGTGCTTTCCCGCGACTCTTAAGTTGCTGATTGTGTCGATCCCATGCCCCGAGACAATCTTCTCGATCGGCCCGCACGATGGTCAGCAGTTGCTTCCACAATTCATCCCTGGCCTCGACTCCTTCGAGGTCATCAAAGATCGACTGCGCCCAGCCAATGGTCGCCGCCGAAGCGACACACCACTGCACTGCAGATCGTCCGATTCCATCATCATAGAAGCGGGTCGCGGCCTTGTGTCCGGCAATCCGACATCGATTGGTGCGCTCGCCATCGAGCCCCGACAGTGCTGCTGGATCGGAACTGCCGACGAGGCGCAACATCGCTCCTTGCTCCTCGACCGCTTCATCGAAGCGAATCGGTAAGCTGCGCGGGATGTGATCGAGGAACTCCTCCTGCTGCGAATGTAAAATCCGGGAGCGTTGGATCCGATCATCACCCAGATCGACATGAACGAATCGGGCCCCCGCCTGGTAGGCGGCTTCCACCACTTTGATGGTGAAATCTCTCGATTCAGCGTCCGCTCCCAGGTAAAGCGATTGTCCCGGCTGGATATTACAGCCTTTTCGAACAATCAACTCGGCGTAGCGCTCGAGCGCAACTTCATGACTCATCGGAGACCTCCGTTTTCTGGATTGACAGAAGGTAACCCAATCTGCCCCGCAGTGGGAGATGCATTGAAGGATCGCATCCGGATGAAAAGCGGCCATGCAGTTTCCACTGCACGGCCGATGTGTTTGGTCGGGGTGAGAGGATTTGAACCTCCGGCCTCCACGTCCCGAACGTGGCGCTCTACCAAACTGAGCCACACCCCGTGATGTTCATTACAGGTCGCCGCTCGCGAGTATCGTACCCGCTGTGGGCGATGCCGGACTGGCCAAGAAGGATACAGGGTCGATACAAAAGGGTCAATCTGACCCGGAACCCTATCGACGCCGGAGCGGATTGAAGACAGTGCGGATTGAAGCCAGTGCGGAATTAGGCCCGCACGGATCTAGCCCAGCGTCGATCCGCATCCAGATCAGGGATTACAGCCGAATCCGTTGGCCTGATCCGGATCGAGACCCGCTTCTGGAAAGGGAGCCAACGGCATTGGACCGCTACGAAACAGGTAAGTGACGATGTAAATCGGATCGGCCAGATCGATCAGGCCATCGCCGTTGACCTCGCCCGCCTCCAGACACGCCGGGGCGTCTCCGCCCGAGAAAAGGTAATAGGCCAGGAACATCGCATCCCCGATGTCGAGTTGGCTATCCCCATTGACCACTCCACGGATGAAGCCGTAAGTGAAGGCTCCCGGCAAGGTGGCCTCGCCCAGCGAATTGACGACCCGAACATCGACGGGCCCGGTGCCACTGATCGATGGCGGTAACAGACCGGTCACGGTGTTGTCGTCGACCACCACCAGATCCAACAGTACGACACCGTCGATGGTGACCTCGGTATCGGTAGCGGCCAAGAATCCGGATCCCGTCACCATGACATCGAGACCACCCAGATAGTGACCGACCGTCGGGGAGACTCCCTCGGCAGTGACCGGAATGATGGCCGTGGTGCAGATGGCACTGACCACTTCAGGATCGGCGAAGGGATCAGGAAACACGACTCCTAGCAGAGAGTAGGTGTAAGAACCAGGCGCCAGATCGGTATCGACATATTCCGTAACTCCTGGATCCATCATGGCGATCAGGTCGCCATCTCGATGGACCAGTACGTAATCAAAGGGAGTGCATTGATTCCAACTGAGAACCGAATCGGAGACTCCACCCAGACACACCAGGTCGAGACAGAAATCGGGTGGAGGAATAATCTGAATGTTGGCGTTGATCTGGTCGGGGATCAGGCTGGCTCCTCCTGAAACGATGACCACGTCTACTGCCGGGGAACCCAGAGTTCCGCAAAAAGAGACTTCGGCGTCGATCGGTAAACCTCCCGCAGTGGCCACGCCGGTCAACAGGTAATCGATATCGAGGATTCCATAGCCGGTTCCCGGGTCGAGCGAGGCACTTCCGACGAAAGAAATCACCACTCCGACCGTCACTCCGTCGGGATAGATATTGAGTTCGTTGAAATCGGGAGCGTCGCCACCATTGATGATGGCAGTGGTCGGACCGTCCTGAGCGGCGACCGCCTCGAGGTGATCCACATTATGACAGATCCCCATCGACCAGCCCTGTACCACGACACTCGAATCGAGCAGAACATGAGACTGAATCGTCTCTCCGGTGACGCCGGAGCCTCCGCTCAGAGAAACTGCGGTCTCCTGTGCACCTATGGATGTGGCCATGCCCAGACACAACACTGCCACAATATATAAAATCTTCATCATCTCACCCTCCCAAGACCGATCGAGAAAGTCAGCCAACCACTGGATTTCTTACCCAAGCGGGGCTTTCCTCATCTATCAAAGTTACTCAGTGCCGGGACCAAGTCAATCCAGTGGGCAGCACGCAGTGATCGAATCGTCCAGAAATCAAGATAGTCAGCAACTTCAGTTCCTGGCATCTCGATCAACTCCATGAATGAAAGCCCTGGCCTGTTTTCTTGCCCAAATGGCCCTTAGAGACCAGTTGGCGCAACAGTTCTGGAGGGCGAAACTGCTCCCCGATCTCCTCATGCAAGTACTCTGCGATGGCGAGACGAACATCGAGCCCGACCAGATCGGTCAGACGTAACGGGCCCATCGGATGGCGATATCCCAATTCCATCGCCTTGTCGATCTCCTCGGCAGAGGCAACACCCGCTTCGAGCATCCGGATCGCCTCGAGCCCGATCACTAAACCCAGTCGACTGGTTGCAAATCCGGGCGAATCGCGCACAACGATCGGCTCCTTGCCGAGAGCGACCGCCAATGACACCGCAGAATCGACCGCATGGTCGCTGCTCGCACCACCTCGAACCACCTCCACGAGTGCCATGATGGGAACCGGATTGAAGAAATGCATCCCGACGAAGCGCTCAGGGTGTTCGAGACCTGAGGCTAGTTTTGAGACCGGAAGGGATGATGTATTGGTGGCGATGATGGCATCGGAACTCACGGCCTGCTCGACACTAGCCAAGATACGCGCCTTCAGATCGAGCAATTCTGGTACCGCTTCGATCACGAAGTCACTCTCCCGACACGCCTCATCGAGTTGGGTCGACAGCGACAAACAACGTTTCAACTGATCGCGTGCCGAGGCGGGAGTCTTGCCCTTGGCGATGCCCTTCTCGACACTGGCGTCGATCCTGCCGCTAGCCGCAGTCAGTGCCTCAGCGGAAACATCGCAAAGCCTTGTGGGGATGCCGTGAATCGACGTGACCTGGGCGATCCCCTGGCCCATCGTTCCCGCTCCGATCACGGTGATCTGACGAATCATCGACACCTCTTTCCAATTGAACATCTTCGATCACATCACTGAGCCTGGAGAAGTGCGGTTGCCTCGAACCACTAGAGGTGCGACCCTCCCGACCTGACGCAGGATACACGACAGTTCCCTGACACTGGAGCAGATCCGGCTGGCGTCCCGCTGGACCGACGTACACCCGATGACCGAAGGAGCCCCGATGAACGAAGGAGCCCAAGGCCCCCTGGCCTCCCAGGAGCCACTGGTGACGGTGGAGCAACAGGGAGCCGTGCGATACCTCACCCTCTGCAACCCCCCCGCAAACTGCTATTCCCACGCCATGATGAAACAACTGGATCAGGCTGTGATCGATGGCCGATTTTGCGAAGAGACTCATGTCATCGTGTTGCGAGGTGCGGAACAGAAATTTTTCTGTGCAGGAGCCGACATCGGGATGCTTCAACAGGTGACCCCGGAGTGGAAGTACAACTTCTGCCTCCACGCCAACGAAACACTGTTGAGGTTGGAACAGACTCCGAAGCTGGTGATCGCACAGATCGAAGGCCATTGCGTCGGAGGCGGGCTCGAAGTGGCTCTCGCCTGTGACCTGCGCATCGGTTGTAGCGGCTCGGGCAAGGTCGGCGTCCCCGAGGTCCAACTGGGGGTCCTGCCCGGTACCGGCGGAACCCAGCGACTGGCCCGCACCATCGGGAAATCCAAGGCGATGCAGTGGTGCATCGACGGTCGAATGATGGAGATCGACGACGCGCTCGCCGAAGGTCTCATCGATCGAATACTGCCCGCTGAAGGATTCCAGCAACAATTCCATCAGATCGCCTGCAGTTACTGCCCCCCTCAACGAGCGAGCCTGGCGGTGGGACTGATCAAGAGAAGCATCCAGAGTGGCCTCGAGATGGGGCTCCACGAGGGTCTTGCACTGGAAAGAGAACTACAGCAGCGTCTCTTCACCAGCGACGATGCTGGTGAAGGGATTTCCGCCCACCAGCAGAAGCGCCCACCCAAATTCAAGGGTCGCTAAGAGGGAGAACATCCGTGCCAGTCGTTGTAGAGACTCAACCGCGGGGTGAACTAATGGTGACCACCGTCACCCTCGACTCCGCCCCCCTCAACGTGCTCGATCTGCAGATGTGCAGCGACCTTCATGAATCGTTGCAACTGATCAGAAACGATGACGAGGCGCGGATCGTGGTGATCCGCGGGGCCCATCAGGAGTTCTGCAGCGGAACCGACATTTCTCAGCACACTCCAGACCAGATGCCCGCACTCCTGCCTGCTTTTCATGACTGCCTGCGACGGATCTACGATCTCGACGCCATCGTCATCGCCGCGATCGAGGGGCGCTGTCTCGGCGGTGGCCTCGAGTTGGCCCTCGCCTGCGACCGAATCGTGGCGGAGCGATCGAGTTTGCTCGGATTACCGGAAATCCATCTGGGCTGCTACCCACCCGCGGGAATTGTCCAGTTACTGGAACGACGAGGTTACGGCGAAGCGGTACGAATGGTGTTGTCGGGCCAGGCGGCCACGGCGGATTCGATGGCGCGTTCGCAGATCATCGATGTTCTGACCGATGATGGCACTCTCGACCGAGCCATCGATCGGGAGATCGATGGCTACTCCACCATCAGTCCTTCGATCTTGGCCATCACAATTCGCCAATTCCACCGGGTCGGGCGAAAACGCCTCTCCTCGGCATTACTCGAGATCGAACGCGACTACCTGTCAGAGGTGCTGCCCCATCCGGACTCGACGGAAGGTATCGAGGCGTTCCTCGCCAAGAGAAAACCCCAATGGGCCGATCGTCCAGGCCTGGTAGGCCGTGACGACGTGGCACTGTAGGAGCCACCACATGCAGATGCACTGCGCACAGGTCAGAGAACATGGAGATGTCGATCACCTGCTACTAGAGCAGGTCCCGATCGAGCAGCCAGCGACCGATGAAGTGCGAGTACGCCTCCGCGCTTCAGCACTCAATCACCTCGATCTATGGGTTCGAAAGGGAGTCCCGGGACATCGATTCCCGCTGCCTTTAATCCCCGGTTGTGATGGTGCAGGAGTGGTCGAGGCGGTCGGCGATGGAGTCGATGAGGCGTGGATCGGCCGCGAGGTGGTGCTGATCCCAGGGGTTTCCTGCGGCCACTGCACCCATTGCCGTGACGGCAATGACATGCTGTGCCCCGAGTACGGAATCCTCGGCGAAACTCGCCATGGCACCTGCGCCGAAACCATCGTCGTACCCGAGCGGCAATTGCTCGACCGCCCCGAAGGGATCTCCTGGGAGCAGGCTGCGGCCTTGCCGCTGTCGGCTCTGACGGCGTGGTCGATGCTGCGCAAGGCTCGACTGACAACGGGCGACACATTACTGGTGATCGCCGCCGGTAGTGGTGTCGGAACGATGGCGATCCAACTGGGAAAACTGCTCGGCGCACGCATCATCGCCACCGGTAGCAGTGGCGCCAAGCGCCAACTGGCCAAGGATCTAGGGGCTTCGCACACCATCGACCCTGCAGATCCAAACTGGTGGAAAGAGGTCAAGAGTCAAAGCGATGGCGAAGGAGCCGATGTGGTCTTCGAAAATGTCGGCCAATCGACCTTTGAAGGTAGTCTCCGAGCTCTGGCCCGTGGCGGCCGCCTGGTCACCTGTGGTGCAACATCAGGATCACAAGTGAAGGTCGAACTGAATCGTCTCTTTTTCAAGAATCAGCAGATCATCGGCTCCACCATGGGCAGACGTGATGACCTGAATCGCCTGCTGAGGTTGCAGCAGCAAGGTTTGATCGAACCGGTCATCGATTCAACATTCCCACTACAGCAGATCCACACCGCCCATCAACGGATGGAATCACGCGAATCATGTGGCAAGATCGTAATCACACCGTGGAAGGATTGATCTTTGAATGAAGAGCCCAGAGTCCTGATCGAGACCGATGTTGAAATCGACGGGCTGGTCATCCTGACCCTGAACCGTCCGCAGAAGAAGAACGCCCTCGACCAGCAGATGGTCGATGCCCTCCATCAGGCGATGGAAACACTCGAATCGGATCCGACGATCCGCTGCCTCATCGTACGAGGAGCAGGAGATGCCTTCGTGGCCGGAGCAGACATCGCTCAGTTGCGCGAACGTCGTGCCGCCGATGCTCACGAGGGCGTCAATCAGAAGATTTTTCGTCGCATCGCCGAGTTTCCTGCACCGACCATCGCTGCGGTCCATGGCTGGGCCCTGGGCGGAGGGTGTGAACTGGCGATCGCCTGCGACCTGAGGGTGTGCTCCGAGGATGCTCGATTTGGACAGCCAGAAGTGGCACTCGGCATCATTCCAGCGGCCGGTGGAACTCATCGTCTGGCCCGACTGATCGGCCTCGGTCATGCCCGAGAGTTGATCTTCACCGGTCGAATCATCGATGCGGAGGAAGCACTGCGTCTGGGGCTGGTCAATCGAGTGGCCTCACCCGAGCTGTGGTTGCAGGAGGCGAAGAAACTGGCGAGGAAGATCTGCAAGAATGCCTCAGGTGCCGTTCGGCTGGCCAAGAGTGCAGTCAATCAAGCGGCGGACCTCGATGAGACTCAACGGGACCAGTTGGAATGTCGATACCAGGCGATCTGCTTCGAATCCCCTGAGAAGATGGAACGAATGACCGCATTTCTGGAAAAGCCCAAGAAAAAGCGCAGCAACCCATAGCGCTGATCGATCAAAACTGATCGACAGCGTCACTCCGTCGTCGGTTGTGAAACGGAATCAGCGGATCCCGGGAATCACCGGATCCAGGGTGAGACCCACAGCATTCC
>JAPKAM010000010.1 GCA_028825265.1 Planctomycetota bacterium | reverse complement strand
CCGGTTCTCGATCTGTCGAAGCACCGCGATACCAATCAGGTCAATCCCAGAGTGGTGCCGGTGCTCTCCGATCGCGCCACAGCGGAACCCATCACCAGTGTGCCTGCCGATTTCGATTTCCATGAGGTCGACAGCCCCTGCGCGCTCGAGGATCCAAATCGGCAACCCATCTTCGGAGACCGGTTCCTGCTCTTCTATGAGGGATCGTGTTGTGCCACGGATCCTCACGACTATGCCATCGGTGTGATCACTTCGCCGGAGGAAGATTTCATTCCTTTGGTCACCGATCGGACGATCGTGATGAGTCCTGCCAGCATGCCGCCACTGCTCGTCAACGGCACGCCAATTGACCCTCGCGGTGCCGCCGATCCTACCGTCATCGTCGATCACGACTTCATGGTGAATACTGCGGGGAGGTATCAGATGTGGTTCGAAGGAACCTTTGGAAGTGCCGGCACCCCTTCCGAAACTTGGCAAAGCGCCATCCTCACCTGCACTTCCGCCGATGGAATCAGTTGGACCGCTCCGACCTTCTGCAGCGGCCTGGAACCGGGGCCGGCATTTGGCAACGTGATACGGGTCGCCGATCCGAGCGTCGTCAAGACCTCTGAATTCACCGATCCCTACCGGATGGCGTTCGAGGTCGAGCGCACCGATGGCAGTTCGGCGATCGGCATCGCCTTCTCCAGCGATGGCAGTGCTTGGACGATTCGAGATGGCGTCCTCAGTGGAACTCCGGCCGGCCCCAGTTTCAGTGGCGGCCCGGGAAACTTTGACGATCTGGCGATCCATTCCCCCAGCCTCGCTCTGGAAACCGATGCACTCGGCAATGTCATCGAATGGATGATGTTCTACGAGGGGCGCGGATTTGTCGATAACGACACCGTCATCGGCTACGCCACCAGCCTCGATGGATACAGTTGGAGCGGTTTCAACCTGGCGGTGTTGACCCCCTCCTCCGACCTGGTCTCGCCCATCCTGTTCGATTCGGACGATCTCAAGCAGCCGTCGATGATCCAACCGAGCCAGTACCCCGGGATCGATGACAACAATACTCCTACTGATCTGACCGATGACGTACCGTATCCGCGATTTCTGCTCTACTACGCCGCAGATGGAGAAGAACCGGTGGTCCTCGATCGGGTCAATCGTATCGGACTCGCCACCGGATCATGATTCCACCTCGGAATGTAGTAAGATATGAGCAGACCTGGACTTCAGCCTGCGGAGAAGAGTGTTGAAGAAGAAGTTCCTGAACCATCCCATCGGGTCCGTCCTGCGAGACCCTGCCCGGCGACCGTCCGGTGCCGCTCGGTACCGGGTCACGCTGATCTTGTGGCTACTCATCGCTGGTTGCGATGGTCCCGCTCCTCAAGATCCGGTCCCACCCGTCACTGAAAAATCGATCCTCTCGCAGGAGCCCACTACCGCTCCCCGGGTCGCGCCCCCGATCGATGGGGTCAACCAACCACCCCTCTTCGATGGCCCCCACTCGGTGATCGCAGGCGACGGCTCCTTGCACATCGAATGGCAGGAGGCCATCGACGATCACACCGACAGCGACCAGATCCACTACCAGATCTTCCGTGCCTCTCGTCCAGGCAAGCAACAGTTCGACCAACCCTGGATCACCACCGCGCCCGGAGCCACATCCCACATCATCCAGAACCTGCCCAATGGAGAAGCGGTCTACCTAGTGATTCGATCGTTCGATGGCCAGGGACTCCACGATTTCAACGAATCGGAATGGCCAGTTCTTCCCAATCCGGTGATGTATGTCGATGCCGCAGCACCCGGAGGCGGCGATGGCAGCAGCCCAGAGAATGCCTTCCAGAAGATGGATGATGCCATCGGGGATGCCATCGGACTGGCGGGAGTCAACATTTATGTGGCCGCCGGTCGATACCAGGAACAGTTGCTGCTGTTCGAGGGGATGGCGATTTACGGTGGTTTCCCCGGCGGATTTTCGGGCCCTTCCTCACCGGGCCAACACCTCACCCGATTGATCGGATCGCCCGGTCAAGACGGGATCATCGTGCCACCCGGGGATCAGTTGGTGGTCATCGATGGCATCCAGTTCGACGGAGGCCAGCAAGCTCGTCGTGCGATGGTGGCGGACGACTGCCAGATCCGCATCTCTCGCTGCCACATCAGTGGATTCGAGGACAAGGGCATCCAGATCGAAACCGATCTCGACCAGGACGGACGGGTGACTGGCACCATCCAGTCCTGCACCGTGAGCCAAAATGGCGGCGATGGAATCCGTATCGAAGGTCATGTCGACCTGGCGATTCGCGACTGCCATCTGATCGATAATCAGCAGAGTGGACTGTCGGTGTTGCCGCTGCTGCCTCGAATGGGATCCAAAGCAAGGATCGACATGGAGCGCTGTGAAGTCGCTCGCAATGGAGACATCGGAATTAGCATCAAGATCGATGCTCCGCTCGGAGCGGCCAGCGATCCAGCACGGATCCGCATCGGCCTGCGCGGAGTACTGGTCGAGAGCAACCACGATCACGGCGCCAGTTTCGACATTCGCTACCCGGAGCAGTCGACTGTAGACCTGAGGATTCGTGCCGAGCACTGCTCCTTCATCAGCAATCACAAGGCTGGACTGCATCTCGATGCGGATGCCGCGGGCGACTTCAGCGTGCTGGAATCGGAGTTTCTGGCCAACCTCGGCAGTGCAGGCGTACGAGTCGATGGGGATGCTGAGAAGGCTCTCACCCGCATCACTTCATGCTTCTTCGGCGCGCAGGCCGGCAACGGCGTGCGGCTTGCGGGCAAGGGGCTGCTCGACATCACTCGCAGCCTGTTCATCGATAATCGAAGTGCGGCGGTCAGCACCTCCGACACCCGGCAACTGAAGGCACGGATGTGGGCTTGCAGCGGCATCGGTCCCGCCGCTGTTGGAATCCGTCAAGAGAGGGTCGAAATCGACCCCGTCGGAAACGACGATCGCTGGCAGTTGCTCCGGGTGACCGAGGTGCAGCCAGGCCAGTTGACGGTCGAGGCTACGGCAGCCTCCTCCTTCGAATCCGGGTATCTTCATCACCACCGAACGGTTCCCTCCATCGCCATCACTGGGCAAGAGCAGACGGGGCCGTTGAAAGTCAGTGCGGAGGACTCTGCCAGGGTCGATCCTGGATCGTGCTGGCTGTGGAATCGGTCGTCGGAGATTCCCAGTTGGACCCAGTACCTCGACCACTTTGCTGTCCGCTGGGAATCGACCCTCTCTGCCCCTGCCGGTTTCCTGCGACCGGGAGTCGATCGCAGCTTTGCAAAAACGATGCGTCCGATCTCCTACACATCCATCGAGCCGCCGCCCGGGACCATCGCTGCCGGCGACACTCCTCGCTGGTTTCTTCACCTGTCCGAGTCGCTCCCCAAGACTCCGAAACTGAAGCTGACCATCGATGGGGAGCCCACTCCGATTCTTGGCGAGTTCGATGGCAAGAGTGGAACCCTTTCTTGCTCTGCGACGCTGTCTGCTGGACAGAGAGTCCGCCTCGAGTGGACTCCCGATGTCTCTCCCGCAACCGGCGATCCGCATCGGTTCTCTCACGAGTGGCTGGTGGCCCCGGTGGGAGATCACTGATGTTGATTCGCAACAGAATCCTGCTGTTGGTACTGACCCTCCTCATCTTTGCCATCGGAGGCGGGCTGTCAGCGCTGACGGTGATCCACGATCTACAGTTGGCCATCGAAGCGAGTCAGAAGAGCCGTCAGGATCTGATCTCCATCGGCAAGATCCGCGATCTACTGCTGATCACCACCGGAGAGATCGACCACCTTCAAAACTGGAAAACCGCGGATCGAGATCGGTTCCGTCAACAGATCGACCGTTGCCAGCAGGCCATCCATTCGCTGGTGGACCCGGAGGGAAGCACTTCCAAAGATGAGGAAGAGGCGATTCAGGACCTGGACCGGTCCGTCAAGAATTTCGAGCGAGCCGTGACCCATTCCTTGCGCTACCTGGAAGAAGGGATTGCCGATCGGGGGAAGGAGCGCACTCGCAACTGGCTGAAGGAGCGTCTGGTGCCCGAATTTTCAGCGGCAGTGCTGAAACTGGAGCAGCTGCAGCAAACCAGAATCGGGGCGCTGGAGACTCGATCGCAAGGCGCCGTCGAGCAAGTGACCTACCTGCTGAGCATCCTGGGAGTGGTGATGTTCTTGCTGTGCGGATCCTGCTTCTTGTTGCTTCGACGCTGGATCATCTCCCCCCTCGAGCGTCTCTCCAGCGCGGCCCAGCAGATTTCCAAGGGCCAATACGGCCAGCGAATCCCGATCCCATCCGGAGATGAAATCGGCGACCTCGCCCGCGAGGTGGAGACGATGTCGAGCGACATCTCCAGTTACCAGCAGCAGATGATCGAGCGGGAACGTCTCGCGGCAGTCGGCGAGATGACCGCTTCGGTCGCCCATAATCTGCGGAATCCGCTCGGCAGCATCCGTGCGCTGGCTCAGGGCTGCCTACGCAGCGGAGATCAGCAGTTGGTCACCCCCTCGCTGCGTACCATCATGGAAACGGTCGATCGTGCCGACCGCTGGCTGAAAGACCTCCTTCAGGGATTGAAACCGATCCGACTCGATCGAAAACCACTGGAGGACCTCTCGCTTCACCTGGAGCGGATTGTCGCTGCCGTTCAGGGGTTCGCCCACAAACTCCAGATCGAACTGACTCTGGAGATCTCCTCCACCCTACCGCAACTCACTCTTGACCTTCGTCGACTAGAGCAGGCAGTCATCGTGCTCCTCAACAACGCAGTCGAGGCCTCTGGACCGGGGGATACGGTAGTCCTCAAAGCATCTACTGAGGATGATCTGATCATCATCGAGGTCCGCGACCAGGGCACAGGCATGTCGGAGGAGATCTTATCGAGACTCTTCTCACCCTACTTCACCACCAAGAAGAGCGGCCTGGGTCTCGGTCTATCCTTGACACAAAGAATCATCCACGGGCATGGAGGCCGGATCGATGTGGTATCTTCCCCAGGGCAAGGGACCACAGTGACGATTCGGATTCCACTGACGAATCCCGCAGAAAACGAGTGAAAGGTACACCATGGCTCTGATCTTGATCCTGGATGACGAGCAACCTCTCCTCCAGTCCCTGACTCTCGAGTTGGGACGGGGCGGGCACACTTCTCTTCCCGCCGAAACCGGTGCCGAAGCACTTCGGATCCTCGAGACTCGATCGATCGATATGGCCATCCTCGATGTTCAGTTACCGGATATCTCGGGACTCGAGGTGCTGCGCAAGATTCGCGCAGAAATGCCCGAGGTGCCGGTCCTGATGGTGACCGCCTATGCATCGGTCGACAGCGCCGTCGAGGCGATGAAGGAGGGGGCACTCGACTACCTCGAGAAGCCCCTCGATCTCGAGGAGTTACACCTAGTAGTGGAGCGAGAACTGGGCAATGCAGAACTGAGAAGGCTGGCCGAGGTCAACGAACGCGCCTCGGCTCTGACCGAGGACAAGTTGATCATCGGAGAATGCTCACAGTTGATCGAAACCATGGCGGTGATCGAGCAGATCTCCAAGATTCCGGTGGAAAGTGCTGCCGAACTACCCACCATCCTGATCGGTGGTGAAACCGGTGTAGGCAAGGATCTACTGGCGCGTTTCGTCCATGAATCTGGCAGCCTAGCGCGGGCGCCCTTCCTTCAGATCAACATGAGTGGGCTACCGATTCCCCTGATCGAGAGCGAGTTGTTTGGTCATGAAAAGGGAGCCTTCACCGGCGCCACGAAGACGAAGCAAGGTCTCTTCGAAGTGGCCTCGGGAGGTACCATCTTCCTCGATGAGATCGGTGACATGCCGGTAGATATGCAGACCAAACTTCTCAACGTACTGGAGTCAAAGAAGGTGCGAAGGGTCGGAGGCACTCGAGAGCATCATGCCGATGTTCGAATAATCGCTGCGACCAATCAGGACCTCGAGAAGGAAGCTCAAGCGGGTAACTTTCGATCCGATCTTTACTATCGCCTGAAGGTGGTTTCCTTGTTCTTACCGCCACTTCGGGAACGTGGACACGACCTGGACCTCTTGATCGATCACTTCCTCTTGCGTTTTCAGCACAAGTACAAGAAGCCGAATCTGACCATCCGACCGGAGGTCAGGGCTGAGTTGAACCGCTACCGATGGCCGGGAAACATCCGTGAACTGGCTCATACGATGGAGAGGCTGGTACTGATCTCCACCGATCACCAGGTGTCGATGCCCAATTTCGGGAATCTGGGGGCGACTCCCGCAGCGCCTCAGAATGTTCCATTGTCGGCAAATTCGCTCCTCTTCGACTTCAGTTCCGGATCCTGTACCCTCGAAGAAGTGGAAAAGCACCTGCTCGAACAGGCTCTCGACCATGCCGATGGAAACATCTCGAAAGTGGCTCGATTGCTAGGATTGACCCGTGGAGCCCTCCGTCACAAACTCGACAAACGGGGCCTCTCGTCCTCCTGAGATCCCGAGAGAGATGTTGCCCAGTCACTGGCTATCCACCGCCGTCGGAGTGGCCAGATATAGCCACCCCTGAAACGGCTCGATACCGGGCTGGCTCTATACCACCAACATGGCTCTATACAGCCACCGAATTGCCTCCCCTTGAGTTCCCTAAACCACTACTACGGAACTAGATACAAGATCACATCGACATATCGGGAGACATTGTATACAATTACTTCTGTATGGCTTGTCATTTGCATTACATTCCGATGAACGCCTATTTGATTCAGAGAGGAACCGGTTTTGAAACCTCAACTCGACGGAAGCCACTCTCGGTCCCCCTCTAAATTCAGGATCGCCATGTACAGTCATGACGGTTACGGATTGGGACACTTCCGTCGATGCTTGCTGCTGGCGCAGAAGATCCAGGAACACCTCACCGACATCGAGGTCCTCATCGTCACCGGGTCTTCTCGTGCCTTCTTCTTCCAATTGCCGCCGGAGACTCGAATCGTCACACTCGACACCGTCACCAAGGACCAGAATGGCCAGTACATCCCTCGCAACGATCAGATGTCGTTGCCTGAAACTCTAGCACGAAGACGCGTCTCCCTCAGTCGAGCCTTGCGTGAATTCAACCCACACCTGCTGCTCGTCGATCATGTTCCAACGGGATTAAGAGGTGAGCTACTTCCATTGATGGCAGACCTCAAGTCGAGAGGCACTCGACTCGCCATCGGATTACGAGACATCATCGACGAAGGTGCCCAAGTGAGATCCGCCTGGCAAAAAGATGGCTGTAGCCAGGTGATCGAGTCGCTGTATGACTACATCTTCGTCTACGGCAACCAGAGTGTATTCGACCTGGGAAAACTCTATGGCCTGAGTCCGTCCACCTGTGATCGCCTCGAATACCTCGGATATCTCCGAAGATCGGTACACTCATCCACGCACTCCGACCAGATTCCGCCCCCCTTCCACCCGCCCAGATCCGGCTCTCGCATCGTTTGCGTTTCCGGAGGCGGAGAAGATGGATTTCCCACTGGCTACGCTTTTCTAGAATCTCTGGAGTCCCATCCCCATAACTTGCAGGGCACGCTGATTACGGGACCGTTCCTGTCGCGAGCCCATTCGCAGGAACTGGCCACTCGTTTCGGATCGAACAAAAACCTACAGGTTCTCAGATTCACGACACACCTCGAACAACACCTCGAAACCGCTGACCTGATCGTCACCATGGGCGGATACAACGCCATGATGGAGGCGATCTCGACCCAGAAGCCGGTCATCGTCATCCCCCGGGTCTTCCCTCGAAAAGAACAGTGGCTTCGAGCCTCGATCTTCGCCGAGAAGGGCCTAGTTCGGTGCATCCATCCCGATGCTCTGAATCCAAATTCGCTCTCCGCTGAAATTCAAAAGGCCCTGGCTGGTCCTCTACCTCCAACCCCTGAGGAGTGTGGTCTCAGCATGGATGGCATCGGCAACTTTCTCACCAGGATCGAAAACATTCGAAAAGACACCCTTCTCCAAAGAAAGGCCCATCCCAATGGCAAATCAGATCTCATCGGAGCCTGATTCACGTATTCACGTTGCATACCTCCTGAAAATGTTTCCTCGGCTTTCAGAAACCTTCATTCTCAATGAAGTCCTCGAGATGGAACGCCAGGGTGTCAAGGTCGATGTGTTCAGTTTGATGCATCCCGGGGACGGTCGATTCCATGGGAATCTGAGCCAACTCAAACTGGCGGTGAGGTGTGTGCCCCGCGAAAAGCCTGAATCGCTCTGGTCAAAGATCTGGAAGATCGAACCAGGCCTGGTTCCGCCGATGGAACAATGGGAGAGCGCGGTCGAGTTCATCCGTAGGAACCGATTCCCCAAGGATCTCGACATGCTCCTCAGAGCACTTCTGATCGGAGCACAGGCCAGGGCACTGGGAGTGCAACACTTCCATGCTCATTTCGCGACCATCTCGACCCGCATGGCTGCACTGGTAAATTTGCTCTACCAGATTCCATTCTCCTTCACATGCCACGCCAAGGATATCTTCCGGGAGACGGTGGACAGGCGACTGTTCAAGGAACTCGTCGACCTCTCCGCCTTTGCCATCACAGTGAGCGACTTCAATCGGAACTACATCATTGAAAACACACCCGATGTCGACCCAGATAAGATCATCCGGCTCTACAACGGCATCGATCTCAACTTCTTCGAGCCATCCATCCGAGAACCACAAACCGATCCGATTCACCTGATCAGTATCGGAAGGTTGGTCCCCAAGAAAGGATTCGATCATCTGCTCGAGGCGCTGGCAATCCTGCGGAACAAGGGCTTCAAGTTCAAGACCACCATCGTCGGAGATGGGGAAGAAGAAGCCAAACTACGGGAGATGAGCCACCGCTTGCAATTGGACGAATACGTCCATTTCACCGGCGGACTGTCGATTGAAGAGGTCAGAAAACGTTGCGCAGAATCATCCGTGATGGTGCTGGCGTGCGTCCCGGATGATGACGGGAACATGGATGCACTTCCCACCGTGCTACTGGAAGCACTGGGGCTTGATTTGCCCATCGTGACCACAACTCTCACCGGGTGCCCTGAAATTGTCGGCGAGGATGCCGGATTGCTAGTTGAACCCGCCAATCCTAAGGCACTCGCAGATGCCATCGAACGAATCACCGCCAAGATCAAAAAAGGTGAACTGGTCAAGGGCACGGCGAGGAAACGAGCACAGAAGTTGTTCGATCTGTCCACCAATGTCTCGACTCTTCGAAATTACTTCGAAACCAGTCTGTCAGAGAATTCCTAGGCCAGCTCGATGAAACGCTTCTGCTACATATGCGCCGATCCGGGTATTCCGCTTCCAGGAAGGAAGGGCGCCTCGGTTCATGTGGCCTCTCTCTGCCGGGCATTCCATCGGCTTGGCCTGGTGGGTGACATTCACACCGTTCGCGGTGAGTGTGCTGATCTCGATGGGACCCCAATCCACCCCATCATCGTGCCTCCTCGGAGGAAGCACAAATCCCTCGAAGATCGTGAGAATCGCCTGTTCCTGGCCCGAGTCGATACGATCGATGAAAAACCAGATTTCATCTACGAGCGATACAGCTTGTGGCATCCAGGGGGAGTTTTTCTGGCTCGACAACTGGGTATCCCATTCGTCCTGGAGGTCAACAGTCCACTACCTCTGGAAACCAAGAGATTCCGACAGATGGCCAACGAATCGCTGGCGGACGGAATCTCCCGGCTGCTCATGAGAGAAGCCGATATCGTCGTCTGCGTTTCCGAGGAAATCAAACAATGGGTCATCTCCGAGAGACTTCACTCTGCGGGGGTCATGGTGGTTCCCAACGGTGTAGACGAGCAACTATTCCATCCGGATGTAGAGAAACGGCCGAGTCGATTGCCAGGTCCAGAAACCAAGTTGATCGGATTCACCAGTACTTTCAGGCCTTGGCATGGGACCACACAATTACTGGAAACATTTCGGTACCTAGTCGAAGACCTGAACTCGTCGGCTCATCTGGTTTGTATCGGTGACGGCCCCGAGCGTGTCAATTTTCTCGACCTAGCAAAAGAAGCGGGACTGGAAGATCGGATTCATGCCCCGGGGAAATTGCCGCATAGTGAAGTGAATAACTGGCTCGCCAGTTGTGATGTAGCCGTCGCCCCCTACCCCAAACTAGAAGATTTCTGGTTCTCCCCACTGAAGATCTTCGAATACTTCTGCTGCGGATTGCCGGTTGTGGCATCCGCAGTGGGTCAGATCCAAGACCTTCTGGCTGATGATCGCGGCACTCTGATTCCAATCGACGACAACAAGCAGATGGCGATCAGTATTCAGCACTTCCTCGATCATCCAGAGATCGCTCAGAAGGTCGGCCAACAATCCAGGCAATGGGTCCTGGAAAATGCCACCTGGAAGATCAGGGCTCGCCAGATCCTGACAGAACTGGAGAACTTTTCGTGAAGCCGGAAACCGCTCTGAAAAAAGGCATGCAAGATTGGAGGATTATCACCGGTAGACACGGTGATTTGATCCGTGAACAGTCCTCCTTGCTGGCCCTCTCAGGAGGCTCGCTGCTGGTCGAAATTGCGTTCGCACTGGTTGCTCCTTGGCCAGTTCGTTATGTTTTCGATGGGTTACTGATGCCACAAGAAGGATCAACCCTGATGTTTGTGCCTCCGGGTTGGCCCCAGCAAGCTCCGCTGTCATTCCTGGGTGTGATCAGTGCGGTCGTGCTCTTGATTGCCATCGGCCAGGGGATCTTCGGATATTTCAGAACCGTCACCAGCGCCATGGCTGGCCAACGGATGGTGATGAAGTTACGGAAACGATTCTATTCGCAACTGCTTCACCTCTCGTTGCGATTTCATAGAGATCAAAAGCTGGGAGATCTGCTGGTCAGAATTACCGGTGATGTTCCGATGCTGCGCGATGTGCTTTCCACTGAGTTGGTCGATATTTCTGGACGGGTAGTCCAGGCGATGGCCACCCTGACGATGATGTTTCTCATCGATCCAGAACTGGCTGCCATCTCCCTGCTGGTCCTGATCGCAGTGTCGATCTTGTCTCGGTTTTTCAGCCGCAAGATTACAAAAGTGGCCAAGAAACAACGAGAGTTCGAAGGCGAAATCGCCTTCACCACTGGAGAGGGACTGACATCCCTTCAACTGGTCAAATCGCTGGGCCGAGAAGACGAGATGACCCGACGCTTCGCTCGAATGAACCGATCCTCGCTGCGCCAGGGTGTGCGCGGCACTCGATTGCAGGCTTCCTTGTCACGCTGGACTGAATTGATCTTCGCCGGAGGACTGTCCGTCGTGCTACTGGCAGGAGCTTGGCGTGTCCATCAAGAAGCCGGCATGACCCCGGGATACTTGCTGGTGTTCATCTCGTATGTCCGTTCTCTCCAAAAACCACTGAGGAAAGTTTCGCGACTGGCGGCAAAGATCGGCAAGGCGGCGGCCTGTGCCGAACGAATCGCAGAGGTATTAGAACTCGAACCAGAAGAGAAGGACTTACCCGGTGCGGTTTCCGCCCCTCCCTTCACGGGAAAGATCGAGTTCCAGGACTTGCACTTCGATTACCAGAAGAGTGCTCCAGCAGAAGAAACTATTCTCCCTGCACTCAACGGAATCAATCTCACCATAGAGGCGGGACAGCACATCGTCATCGTCGGGCACAACGGTGCAGGGAAGAGCACCCTCTGCAACATGCTGTTGAGATTGTACGAACCGGATGCAGGTCAAATCCTTATCGACGATCAGCCCATCAAGAACTGGACGATTCGCAGTATCAGGGATCAGATCTCGGTGGTCTTACAGGACAGTTTGATCCTGTCTGGATCGGTGCGAAACAACCTGCTCTTTCATAGCCCAGAAGCCTCAGATGAACAGATCATCGCTGCGCTTTCTGAAACGGGTTGCCAGTTCCTGCTCGACCATCCTGAACAACTCGATCGAGAACTGGCTGAAGGAGGTAGCGATCTCTCCGGAGGAGAGAGAAGAAGGCTTGCACTCGCCTGTGCGATGCTACGCAACACTCCCATCGTCATTCTGGATGAACCGACCACCGGCATCGATCCACAGACCAGCGTCCAACTGAGAACACTACTGCCGAAGTTCCTTCAGGGGAAAACCATGATCCTGATCACACACGATGAAGGCCTGGCGGCTTCATTCGATCGCTGTATCCGCCTGGAAGCCGGACACATCTCCGAGCAAACCTCGCAAGGTCATGAAGGAGGAGAAAGTTGAACGAATTCCCTCTACCACCCGATGCTCCCGCTGGATTTTCCGATCTGGTCTCTGGAGATCTGTGGCAACGTCTCGCTGCGAAAGGGCTGGTTTTTCCGCTGGAAAATCCTCGCCTGTCGATCCAGTACCTTCGCCTGAAGCCAAACGCTTGCAGAGTCTTTCTGATCGGAGAGCAGCGAGAAACGGCCGATAGGCCTCCGCAGGGCATCTTACTACAGATCTATGACGATCGAGAGCGAGCGCAGACGGTCTACAACAAGGAAAAAACTCGAAGACCCCTTCCCTCCCCGGATGGGTTGATGACCTTCTTCGATGAATCTTCCGGAGTCGTGGGACTCCCTTTCCCCAACGATCCAGAGATTCCAGAGTTGAGACGCATCTATGAACCCGATCGTTTTCGACGGCTCGCGCTCGAACTGGTGAAGGGTTTATCTCCTGATCAGTGGCGACTTCAGCGCAGCCTGACCAAGTTTCATCTCCTCGCCTACAAGCCGGGCCGCAGAGCTGTACTGCGGGCGAAATTGAAATTTCGCCACCTCGAGCAGGATCAAAAGATTCGGGTAAAACTCCACCTCAAGGTCGAAAAGAAGAGCACAGCACACCTCTCCATCAAACAAGCGAAGCAGATCTCCGAGGCGACCGCACAGTGCAAGAATTTCAAGACTCCTTCCTTCCTCGGCTCCGCTTCCAATATGTGCCTCTTTGCTCATGAATGGAACGGAGGAAGCCCGGTCGACCTGACGGGAAGTCTGCTCACTGCCCAGCTCAAGAGCCTTGGATCCGCCATCGCAGAGTTCCACTCGAATCCCCTCGAATTACCTTCCCACATACCTCCACAGTTAATCAGTGACGAGGTGCTCGTCATTGCCAAAGACCTGCAGCGGTTACTCCCGGAATCCTCGAGCCAGATCCAAAAGATCTGCCAGGGATTGATCAAACTAATTCCGAGCCTTTGCGTCTTGCCATCCTGCCTGCTTCACGGAGATTTACATCTCGATCAGTTTCTGATCGAGGGGGTCCAACCGGTGTTGCTTGATTTCGACAGAGCCGGTCGAGGATACGCCAGTCTCGACATCGGGTCGATGCTCGAGGACCTGCGCCTGAGGGGCGTCACCTCCGAACAGTCGAGTTCTTTCCTGGAAGGCTATCGATCAGAATGCCCCGTAAAATTGACGCCCGAAATCTTGAGAGTCGGCAGAGCTTTGGCGATCCTTCGACGAGCGTCTGAACCGTTACGCAAGATGGACTCTTCCTGGAAAGAGAAACTCAACTCGTCGCTGGATGAATGCCACGACTGCCTGACAGGAGCGGAACTATGAGTTGGACTGGTAAATTGATCGCGCCGATCTCCAGTGCTCTCGCATCCAACAAGCAATGGCTGAGAGTCGAAGAAGCGAGGGGTGGAGGTTGGTACTGCCTCTCTGGAATGAAATCGGATCCAGCGGTGAACTGGCATCACCTGGATGAAGAGGGCACATTAGAAGCGCTGAATGCGATGCAGGACAAAAGACTACCCGCGATGGCCACGGCCTGTGCAAGGTGGATCTCTGCTGGATACACGGTTCAGTTGCTCGCCTGGCGAGTGGGTAGTCGAGCCATTTTCAAGCTCCAACACAAACATGTCAGTTCTTATGCGAAAATATTCCGCAAGGATCGTCAAACCATCGAACGTTGGGAACATCTGGCGGACCAATCTCCACTCCTCCCGTTACAAACTCCAACCGTCCTGGACTGGAATCCACAAGAGAAGGTTCTCGTCATCGAATCGCAGGTGGGATCCAGTCTTCACCAGCAATGGGGAAACGGCATCTGGCTACCCCAACACCTGGAAGCACTCCAAGATGTGATCTCCTGGCTTGCCCATTCAACCGCTTCCGAAAACCTGCCCGAACATACGGTAGATGACGAGATCTCCATCCTTCGGACACGAAGTGAGGTTTTCCACCGGATCCTCAAGACCCCTCATCCAAAGGCGAAGGAGTTGGTGGAACGAACCATTCAAGGGCTTCAGGATCTAGCGGATGTGGAACTCACTCTTTCTCACCGTGACTTGCACGACAAGCAAGTGATCACCTCCACCAGAGTCAACTCTCTCATCGACCTCGATCTCCTCGCCAGATCTGACCCCGCCCTAGATCCGGGAAACATAATTGCCCACTGTCGGCTTCGGGCGTTGCAAGGGATGCCGGTTCCATGGCAAAAAGTCGCTTCGACACTCGCTGCAGATGCTCGGGAACGAAACGTACCTGGAGTTCATCTGAAGGCGTGGACCGCGGCCACGATGTGTAGATTGGCCCTGATCTACTGCAGGAGAGCTCGTTTCGATGGATTCATCCACAACCTCCTGATCAGTTTGAACGCTCTTCTGGAAGATCGTGGTGAATGGGAAGGGTTGTTCGAATGATCGCAAGACTCGCCGTTTTTCTGGCATTCATGTGCTTCGCAACCATCGGTCACTCGCAGCAAACGAAAGCCGGTGATTTCCCTGTTGGAACTCGTGTGGAGATCGACGGTCGCTGGGATGGTCAATATCTCGAAGCGGTGAAACTGGTCCAGGAAGAGAAAGATGATTTCCTCGAGATCAAAGGATTCATCGATTCGATTCAGATAGAAGCGGGAACCTTCATTGTGGGTCCCTACACCATTCTGATCGATGAGAAATCCGATTTTGATGATTCCGAGGACGACTCCAAATCCCACAAATTGGAGGATCTCCAGCCGGGCTGGAGAGTCGAAGTGGAAGGGGAGTTCTCGGCTCCTTTGACATTCAAGGCTATCGAGATCGAGGTTCATACCTCCCCGGAAGCCAAGAAAATCGGCCTTCTCGAACTGGAGGGGTATGTCGAGGGCGAGGAACGAGGAGAAGACGGAGTCGCCGTGCTGGTGATTCATGGAATCCGCTGTCGGGTCGGTCCCGCCACAGTGATCCCCGGAGGCATCTTCAAGAAATCAGCTCAGAGAAGGATCCAGTGGGATGATGAACGTCCGACCGGCTCGATGGAGTGGCTCGATGGACGTCTCACCCTCGGGGGACGGATCAAGTACTCGATGGAGACGAGAACCGATCATGATCTGGACGAACTGGTGGCTGGAGACCGCACCGACCACAAGTGGAGTGCCAGTATCGAGGCGACCTGGAACCAGGATCGACAGAGGTTTCTCTTTGCCAAGGGCCGCTGGAAATCGACCGACAGAATCGAAGAAGATGCTTTCGATGTTGCGCCTGACCAAGAATTCGCCGTCGAGGAGGCGTACTTCTTTCAACAAGACATTTTCCAGGGGAATCCGATCTCTGTTCAGCTGGGGAGAATGGATTTTGACGAGGGCAGAGAATGGTTTTACGACACATCTCTCGACGGCATTCGCTTCGAATGGGAGGAAGGCCCCTACTCCATCGAGGCATCGTGGTCGACGTTGCTGGGCTCCCCCCCCCCCGAGGTGGTCGACCGTCAGAATCGGATGCTGATCGGGACTTGGCGCCCTGAAAGCCGAACCCATGCATCCATCTACATCATCGACATCGTCCAGGATCGGCAAGGGATCAACGATTCCGATCCCCTTTCCCCCCTCAACGAGTCGCCTTTCTTCATCGGGATTCAGTCTCATGGCCGCGAGATGGGGGGTGATCTTCGCTGGTGGATCGATGGTGCCTATGTCAACGGCGTCAGTGGATACGACAAGATTTCGGCCTTCGGCATCGATGCGTCCATCGCTCGCCAGTTCGACGCGCTTCCCATGAAACCTTACCTTTACGGAGGCTGGGCGTGGGGCTCGGGAGACGACGATGCGACCGATGGGACCGATCAAAATTTCCGCCAGACCGGCTACCAGGATAACAACCTGAGATATTTCGGAGTGGCTTCCTATCGCTATCTCGGAGTCCTGATGAGGCCCGAACTGTCCAACCTCTCAGTATTGACTTTCGGGGCAGGACTGCTCCCCGACTCGAACTCCTCGATTGATCTGATCTTCCACAGTTACAATCAGGTAGAGGCTTCCACAGAGATCCGAAACTCACGACTTCGGGCCGTACCGGATGGCCTGCATCGGCAACTGGGGAGTGAGCTGGATCTGGTCCTCGGATTGGCTGAGCTTTGGGACGATTACGATCTCGATTTCGAGATCGGATACTTCATTCCCGGATCCGCATTTGCGAACTCGGCAGACCACGCCTGGTTCACATCCTTACAACTGGAGTACAACTTCTGAAATGCGCTACCTATCTTTTTGCATCCTTTCCATCGCAGCGCTTCTGCCGCTCGCAAGTTGTGACCGCTTCGTTCCGCCTACACCCCCGGGAGTCGACGTAGGATCGGTTCCAGATGGAGGCGGACTCGGATCGAGCGGCCTCGCAATTGTGACACATCCGAGATTTGGCGGAATCACTGATCTGGTCGCTGGAGATTCGATGGTCCGCATCGGATGGGAACAGGCCAATGATGATGAAACTCCACCGGATCAAATCGAATACCTGATCTTTGTCACTCCCGATAACACCCCCTTCAACCTCGAGGATCCGACCGCGGTGGTGATCGGGATCACCCAACTGGAAATCGAGAATCTCCAGAACGGGGAATTGTTGCGAGTTCTGGTTCAAGCACGCGACAGCGATCTTGAGGTGGATCCCAACAAGAACCAATGGCTGGCGACCCCTAACCCGGTCCGATATGTCCGGAGCGGTGCAAGTCCCAACGGCTCCGATGGACTGACCGCTGAATCAGCGTTTCCCTCGATGGCACAAGCAGTGGCGATGAGCATTCCTTTGAATGGAGTGAATTTCTATGTCGCCGGAGGTCTCTACCCTGAGAACATCTTCCTGTTCACAGGAATGATGCTGTTTGGTGGATTCAACGATCAATTCGAGGTCGCCCAGCGAGACCCGGATACTTTCCTGACCCAGTTCGGCATCGGCTTCCCCAACGATCTAGTGAACCTGAGACCTGGTCATCTTCTCAGTGGTATCGATGGAATCAGTCTTTCCGGCAACAACATCGCTGAAAGTTGTGTCCATGCAGAAGATTGCCTCGCCAGGATCACTCGCTGCCGCCTGAGCGGCGCGATCACCCAGGGGATCGATCTCAGAAGCGATTCAGCGGAGGGCGAAACGATTCGTGCGCTGATTGCCGATTGCGTGATCTCCGATTGCAGCGGCGAAGGAATCCGGATTCAAGGCATCCCTCAGATCAGAATCGATAACTGCGAGATCCGGAACAACCTCAACGAAGGCATCGAGAGTCAGTGGATTCAAGGCACCACCTTAGAAAATGCCCGGATTGAGATCACTCGATGCAACATCCACAGCAATGGAGATGAAGGCATCGATCTGGACATCGCAGCAGTTCCTGCCAATGACCAGGTCAGTTCGATCGATGCCAGGATCAGGATTCGGATCCGCAATTGCACCATCGATAACAACGCTCTGGAGGGGATCGTGATCGATCTCGACACCCTACCTTCCGATCAGATGGATGTTCGAGTTCGCATCGATGATTGCAGCATCCGTGCCAATGGCCTGGCGGGTATCTTTCTCGACGGTGATTCCGATGCCGCACTTCGAGTGGCTCGATGCCAGATCACCGCAAACGGAGCGGATGGTCTCCTGATCACTGGCCTGGCCGGGGGTCCGATGCCACAGATACAGCACTCCAATCTGCTCGGGAACGCCGGAGCGGGTCTGGCCACCGAGGGACTGGGCTGCATCTCTGCCTGGCACTGCTGGATCGAAGGAAATGGCGGAGGCCTGACTCGATCCCAACGCGGATCCATCAGCATTCATGACAGCATCTTGTCCTGTGCCGATGAATCGATCGATCCGAGTTCGTTTCATTACTGCATTCTCGACGGTCAGTGGATTCCCGCTGACGGAGCGGATCATCTGCTCTCGGGGTCACTGGAGGTGGTCGCTCGACCGGCTCAATACGCGCGAGCCACGGTGGAACCGGATGGGTCTCTGCAACTACTCGAACTCATCGACTCGATCGAAGGCCTTTCGGTCGAGGTCTCCGATGATGGAATACTGCGCCAGATGACATCCATCGTTGGGCCACATTTGACGGTCGATCCGCCGGTGAATCCAACATTGCGACCGGTATCGCTGTTCTTCTGGCTTCCTCAGGATGGGCCGATCGAAGATCCAACACCTTCCAGAGATAGTTCGCTCATCGGTGCTGCAGATCCAGCCACTCTCAACAACGATGGAACACCTCATGATCTTGGCCCCCTTGGTGCCAATCCTCTTCACTTCGTTGGACCCGATCCCGCACTCCCCGACTCCCCCGATCAAAATCAACTGCGATTCATCTCCCCCGCTCCTTCAGTGCCCGCTGAAGCGGGACACTGGATCCTCTCCTTCACCCGAGATGTTTCATTCTCAGCGCTCTCGAAGATCATCGTCTCGGTCGATGGTGTCGATCGTTCCGACACTCTGGCCCGGTTCATCATCGGCAATAATATAGACTTGCGCCTGATTCCTGCCCCGCTACCCGGTCAAGAAACCCGATTACAGATCCTTCCCTTCGACGGAGATAAGATCGGCGATTCTCATTCCAGAAGACTGCTCTTCGATCAGCGAATGGCCCTGGTGGTCACCGAAGATGAAACCCTGGCACAGAATGACTTCCACCTGAGTGCCCCGCACTTCGATGCCGAGCCGATCGTGATCTCTGGCTCCATCGGGTCGTTGGATGATGAAGACTGGTTCCGAATCACCCCCCCCAGCGATGGCCTGTTTCAGGTCGAGTTGCTGGCGCGCCGCGAAGAATCCTTGCTGGCAGGTCACCTCGAGTGGTACTCCTCCGATGGCCTGACCCTGCTCGGATCCTCCCAAGCCACCGCTCCCTACTTCTTCGATCCGTTCCTAATCGCAGTGGCGGCGGACCCGAGCAGCGGGTCTATACTGCTGAGAGTGACTGGATCGGCGGATTCAGTCACATCTGGCCATGGTTACAGGCTCCTTCTCCAGTCCCGCAATCCCTGATCTGCAGCGCCACCACCGCCGGTTCCCCTCATCCTCTGAAACCACTTGATACTGCCTGTATAGGGTGCGTTGCGCCGTTATCGGAGTTATCTTTGTGCCCTTGTAGCGTTCAGTTCTTCGAGCCAGATGACGGATCTATCGGGGAGTTCAAATGGGACAGCAGCGAGGGCATCAAGCATCCCGGTCATCGCTGGGAAACTGGTATCCCACCGACGAGGTCACCCGCACCTCGCTGGTGGATGCCATCGCTGATCTCGATCAAGCCTATGCCCTGATCGATTCTGGATGCGGATCCATCGTTGCAGTCCGAGGTGGTCGAGTAGAACTCGAGACCAATACGGTTGCTGCGACAGTTCCCGGCGATGCCTGCGCGCTGGTCGGATGGCTCCCACCCACTCCTCTCCAGTCTCTCGGATCGGCGGCCTTTCAACACCATCACGGAACCTCCTGCAGTTACGTCGCAGGATCGATGGCCAACGGAATTTCTTCCGTCGATCTGGTGGTTGAATTGGCACGAATCGGGATCCTCTCCTTTTACGGTGCTGCGGGACAAACCCCGCAAATGATTGGCGCATCGCTCCACCAGTTGAAGCAACAACTGCCCGGGCAACCGTGGGGATGCAATTTGATCCACAGCCCGGCAGAACCATCGGTGGAGGATCAGACATCTCGGATGCTGGTGAAGGAACAGGTGCCCTGCGTCGAGGCGAGTGCTTTTCTCGATATCACCGAACCCTTGGTCCGTATGCGATTGCAAACTTTGCAACGAGCGCAGAGCGGACAGATCATCGCAGGACTGCGAGTGATGGCCAAAGCTTCACGCCTCGAGGTCGCTCGCAAGTTCCTCTCCCCCGCCCCCCCGACGATGGTTTCCTCGCTCCTCGAACGCGGCGAAATCACTCCAGACCAGGCACAGTGGGCCCGATCGATGCCGCTCTGTGATGACATCACGGCTGAGGCCGATTCGGGGGGCCACACCGACAATCGACCGATGGCGACCCTGGTTCCGGCCTTCACACGATTACGTGATGAGATCGCCCTACAGGTTCCGGCGACCGGCCAAGTTCGAATCGGAGCCGCCGGTGGACTGGGCACCCCCGATGCCATCTGTGCAGCTCTGGCACTGGGGGCGGATTACTTCGTCATCGGATCGGTGCATCAGGCCTGCGTCGAATCGGGCTCGAGTGATGTCGTACGTTCGATGCTGGCATCTGCGGGACCTGCGGATGTCATCATGGCTCCGGCTTCCGATATGTTCGAGATGGGAGTCCATCTCCAGGTTCTTCGCCGCGGAACCCTGTTTGGCCCTCGGGCCAAGAAACTGCTCGAACTGTACCGAACCTACTCTTCACTCGATCAGATTCCGCCAACGGAGCGATCCCGGCTGGAGAAGGATCTATTTCGAATGTCCATCGATCAGGTCTGGCAACAAACTCGTTCCTTCTTCATGCAACGGGAGCCAGCCCAGGTGGAACGGGCGAGCCAGGATCCGCATCACAAGATGGCTCTGGTGTTTCGCTGGTACCTGGGACTCTCCTCGCAATGGGCCAACGCCGGAGATCTGGAGCGAAAACTGGACTATCAAATCTGGTGCGGCCCAGCGATGGGCGCCTTCAATGAATGGACCCGGGGGAGCTGGCTTGAAACCGCCGCTGCACGACGAGTGGCGAAGGTCGCCCGGACCCTCCTACAGGGTGCCGCCATCTCATCCAGACAAACCCAACTTCGGCGCCAGGGAGTGGTGTTACCTCCGGGTGCCATCGATCGGTCACCGGCACTGGTCTCCGATTCCCGAATCAGTTCGATGAGGATCCCATCATGAGCCAGAACCCATCAAAGCCTGCCGCCACCACCGATCAGGCGATCGCCATCATCGGTATCGGCTGTATGTTCCCCGGATCCCAGGACCACCAAGGATACTGGGCAGGGATCCGAGACGGCCGTGACATGATCGAGGAGATTCCAGAGGGATACTGGAATCCAGACGACTACCACGACGGCGATAAATCCTCCGCAGATCGTACCTATGGCCGACGCGGTGGCTTTCTCACTCCGGTCCCCTTCAACCCACTCGAATTCGGCATTGCACCGAGGGATCTCGAGGCCACCGATACCTCTCAATTACTGTCACTGATCGCCGCCCGTCAAGCCCTGATCGATGCTGGATACGATCCACGAACCACCTTCGACCGATCGCGAACCTCGGTCATTCTGGGGGTCACCGGTGCACTAGAACTGGTGGTTCCACTCGGAGCACGACTGGGGCACCCGCACTGGTGGCGAGCCCTACGTGAATCTGGCATCGATGAGAAAACCGCTTCCGAAGTGGTCAAAAGAATCTCCGATTCCTATGTCTCCTGGCAAGAAAATTCATTCCCGGGCTTGCTCGGCAATGTGGTCGCCGGGCGCATCGCCAATCGACTCGATCTGCATGGCACTAACTGCGTCACCGATGCTGCGTGTGCTTCTTCTCTGGCAGCTCTTCACATGGCAACGCTTGAACTGCGCAGTGGCCGAAGCGACATGGTGATCACCGGCGGAGTGGACACCTTCAACGATATATTCATGTACATGTGCTTCTCCAAAACTCCAGCTCTGTCGCCGACAGGAGATGCACGACCCTTCGATGGAAATGGTGACGGGACCATTCTCGGTGAAGGAATCGGACTGGTGGTCCTGAAACGACTCGATGACGCGGTACGAGATGGCGATCGGATTTACGCTCGCCTCCTCTCGATCGGAACATCCAGTGATGGAAGAGGCTCTGCCATCTACGCCCCCACGGTCGAGGGGCAACAACGGGCCTTGCAGGACGCTTATCAACAGGCCTCGATTTCGCCATCGACGATCGGACTGGTCGAGGCACACGGAACTGGCACCTCGGTCGGGGATGCCATCGAACTCCGCGCGCTACAGGAGGTCTATTCACGAGAAGGCGGCCGAGCGCACCGATGTGCCCTCGGCTCGGTCAAGTCACAGATCGGACACACCAAGGCGGCCTCAGGAGCGGCCGGGCTGATCAAGGCGGTGCTGGCGTTGCACCACAAGGTCCAGCCCCCCAGCATCAAAATCAGGCAGCCACTCGACACCTTGCGTGAATCGGATTCCCCGTTCCACATCGAAGAAATCGCCCGACCCTGGGTCCAGCATCCAGACCATCCCAGGCGAGCAGCCGTCTCCTCTTTTGGATTCGGAGGCAGTAATTTCCATGCGGTGCTGGAAGAGAACTCCGCAGGCCGGATCGAAACCGACTGGAACGACTGCGCCCTGCTCTTTAGTTACAGCGCCACTGCTCGGAATTCGCTGCTTCAGCAACTCGAACATGCACTCACCGAAGTCAAGAACCTGAGTCAGTCGGTCGAGATCGATGCGGTAGCGCGAGACAGTCGTACCCGATTCAAGGCGAGCGACGATCACCGGATCAGTATCGTCGTCGGCCGTTCCTCTGATGCTGCCGCACGATTGCAAACGGCTCTCGAGGCCGTTCAACAGGAACAGGAAACCCGCTGGAGTCTGCCGACAGGAATCGATCGTGATCATGGTCCCAGGAGAGGATCGCTGGCTGTCATATTCCCCGGGCAAGGCTCTCAACGAGTCGACATGCTCCGCAGCACCGCCTGTCGATTCCCTGAGATGATCCAAGTCGTCGATGATGCAGAACGTGTCTTCTGGAACCAGCAGGAGGATTCGCGCCTGGCCTCCAAGATCTGGCCTCCACGAGATTGGAGCGATGATCCGACGGTACACGAGGATGCCTTACGCCAGACCGACGTGGCTCAACCAGCACTGGGTGCGGTCAGCCTCGGCCTGTACCGGGTTCTGGCTCGATTCGGCATCCAGGGAGAAATGTTCGGCGGCCATTCCTTCGGCGAACTCACCGCCCTTGCGGCAGCCGGCCGACTGGGAGAAACCGATTTCCACCAACTCGCCAATTTCCGCGGTCGACTGATGGCCCGAGCGGGAGGAGATGAGGCGGGATCGATGCTCGCAGTCGCCCTACCCATCGGGGAACTGGAACGATTCGTGGAACAGAACTGTCCCCATCTGATCATCGCCAATCGAAATGCGCCGCAGCAGGCCGTTCTGTCCGGATCGGCCCCGGCCATCTCCGATGCGATGCGAATCCTCGAGCAGCGTGGAATTCGCCACCGAAAATTGCCGGTTGCCGCAGCGTTCCATTCACCGGAGGTGGCATCCGCTGCGACTCCCTTCGAAGATGTCCTGAAACAGGCGAGGATTCATTCCACCGCACTTCCGGTGTTTTCCAACAGTACCGGTCGTCGCTACCCCGATTCCGAACCTGAAGCGAGGTCATTGCTCTCCAACCAGATCGCACTGCCGGTCCAGTTCATGGGGATGATCGAGGAGATGGTCCATTTCGGTGCCACCACCTTCCTCGAGGTGGGTCCCGGTCAGGTGCTCACAGGACTGATTCAGTCGATCCTCGCAGAAGTGTCTCCTCAATCTTCGGCGATCGGCATCGATGCACAAAGGGTGGATGGTACCGATCTGGCAAGGGCCATCGGCAGACTGGCGGTGGAGGGACACCCGGTGGATCTTTGTGCTTGGGACCCTAGGACTCCGCTGGCGAAGACCGATGAGGCGGCGATGGTGGTGATGATCGGCGGTGCCAATCTGAAACCGGGGGAGGTGACCGCTGCGATCTCTTCAACTGCAGTCGCTCCACCGAAAAACCTGGCCAGTGTGGCCACAGAAATTCCAGTCCTACCGATGGTCCCATCGAGGATCCCATCGGCATCTTCAGCGATGATTCCATCGACGGTAGCCTCCGACGAACCCTCGACCGAGGGCTCTGGTGAGATGGTTTCCCGGCAAGCCAGCAGTCAAGAAACGCTGATGCAGGCGATCGAAGCGGCACTGGCGATGCAGCGAACTCTTGCCGAGGCACAACGCGCCGCAGAGCAGGTTCTCGAGGCGAGTCTCACGGCGACCCCACCCCCTCCTACCGCGCTGCCCACAGCCCCGAAACCCACCACTCCCACTCTCGAGAAAAGCCCATCGATCGAACCGATCGCGGCTGAAGATGGGTTGACCGAACTCCTGGTCGAGGTGGTCGCAAACAAGACTGGCTATCCATCGGAGGCGATTGCTACCGACCTCGATCTGGAAGGAGACCTGGGCATCGATAGCATCAAGCGAGTCGAGATCCTGTCCGCCTTGCGCGAACACCGCCCCGATTTGAAGGCGATTCCACCCGAGATGCTTGGCACGCTACGGACCATTGATGCCATCGTTTCCTGGTATCGCTCCGAATCCAATCATCGACCCGCTTCCCCGACACCACCCGAGCTGATCCAACCCCCCGAGGTCGTCGCTCCGTCGCCACAAAATGAGGGCACTCGATCCTTGCAGCATTGGATCCGCGAGGTGATCGCAGACAAGACCGGATATCCCATCGATGCCATCGCCACTGATCTGGATCTGGAAGCCGATCTGGGGATTGATAGCATCAAGAGAGTCGAGATCTTTTCGGCCTTGCGAGAACGCAGAACAGAACTTCCTGCGATTCCTCCCGAGCGACTGGGAACTCTCCGCACCATCGACTCCATCGTGGAGTGGTATTCGGCATCGGGGCAGGCACCCACCGAAACAGATCCTGAACCAGCGATCGCGTCCGAATCTTCTGCAATTTCGATTCCTCAGCCACCGGAGTCCTCGCTGGCGACTTCCAGTGCCCACTCCGATCACACCATCCGAGACACCATCGTGACCGTGGTGGCAGACAAGACCGGCTATCCAGCCGAAGCGATCGGTACCGACCTCGACCTGGAAGCGGATCTTGGCATCGATAGCATCAAGCGGGTCGAAATTCTCTCTGCACTTCGAGAGCAGCGTCCCGAGTTACCGGCGATCCCTCCCGAACTGCTCGGAACCCTGCGAAGCATCGACGCCATCGTCGACTGGTATCGACCAGATCACTCGAGTGCCACCGATGATCGAGCCGCTGCCCGCCCGACCAGGGTCGAGGCCAATCCTGGCTCGAAAAGCGCTGATCTCCGCACCTCGCTTCAGGATCCATCGAATTCGCCCGTCGCCAACGAACCGATTCCCGAGGTGAAGATTCTCGAGGCAGTTGCCGTAGCTCGACCCGTACCGCGGGTGACCGGCGCATCGAGTTGGATACCGACACCAGGTCGATCACTGGTTGTCGTTTGTGACGCACCAGCACTGGGAGCAGCGCTGGTCGCACGCTTGGGAGCATCGGGGATCTCTGCGGTTCAGGCTTCGCTCGCCTCGATCGAAGATGGCTTTCCTGCAGCGATCAGCGCAACCCTCGGTGGGCTTCTGCTGGTGGTCGACTCGCCATCCGATCCGGATCCGGCAATGCTCCACTCCTTCCAGTGGCTTCGCGAGACGGGAAAACTCCTTCTCGATCATGATGGCGACTCGACGCCACTGGTCGCATTGGTGCAGCGTTTTGACGGACGTTTCGGCCTCGGAGAATTCGACCCGACCTCCCGTACCATCGATCCGGCCTGTGCCGCGCTCTCTGGAATGGCCAAGTGTGCCGCCAGGGAGTGGCCAACAGTTCAGGTCCGATCCATCGACTGGTCTCCACAAATACAAGATGAACGGCAAGCGGTCGATTCGCTGGTCGTTGAATTGCTCGAGGGACACGGGATGGAAGTGGGTCTGACGACTGAGGAGCGATTTGAGATTCACCTGGAACCCTTGGCGATCGCGCAACCATCGAAAGTTCTGATGCCCAAGGGAGCGCTGGTGGTGGTCACCGGCGGAGCCCGAGGAGTCACTGCCGCTTGTGTCGATGAACTAGCGCGCCGCTACCAGCCCAGTTTGCTACTACTAGGGCGCACTGCCGAACCGGGATCGGAGCCGAAATGGGCCGATGCAGTTGCAGACGACCAACTGGAAAATCACCTGTTCCGTAATCTAACTTCCGGGGACTCTCCCGCTCGCATCCGTGAGCAAGCGATGGAAATCAGGAAGATACGTGACTTGGCCCGACACCTCGATGAACTGAGGAGTCTCGGCTGTGAAGTCGACTACCGTTCGCTGGATGTCCGCGACCGAGCAGAGTTGACCCGCTGCATCGATGAAGCGCGAGCCAAACATGGGCCGGTTCGGGGCATCATTCACGGCGCGGGAGTCCTCGCCGACCGCTGGATCTGCGACAAGAGTGACCAGCAATTCGAACAGGTCTGGACCACCAAAGTCGATCCCGCTCGACATCTCCTCTCCATCTGCCGTGATGAGGCTCTCGACTTCATCTCCTTCTTCTCCTCGACCACCGCGCGACTGGGTCGCAAGGGTCAGAGCGATTACGCCGCCGCCAACGAGGTTCTCAATCGGATGGCCACCCTCGAATCCGTTCGCAGGGTCGACTGCCAGGTGTACAGCCTGGGATGGGGCCCCTGGGCTGGAGGAATGGTGCACGAGGGTTTACGGTCTGTCTTTCATGATGAAGGAATTGATCTGATTCCGCTGCCACAGGGCGCTCGCATCTTCGTCGAGAAGATGGAATCGACGGGCCCGGCTCAGCGCATCCTTCTCGCACCGCTAGGCTCGATCGCCGATGCGATGCAGCAGATGACAGTCTTCGGTAACGACTCCCGCCTGGTTCGCGACTCCGACCGCAAGTCTGGCACTTCCGCTGGCCGATCCTCGACGACAGTTTCATCGACCACAGTTTCCTCAAGCACAGTTGCAGCCAACACCGTTGCAGCCCCAAGAAATTCGCGGATGGAAGCGGGACAGACCCTGTCCCTCTCGATCGAACGAATCCCGGCGATGAAGGATCATGTGCTCAACGGAAGAGCGGTGGTTCCTGCGGCGTTTCTCCTCGAATGGTCTGCGCAGGCGGCTCTTCATCGCCATCCGGGTCTCGAGCTTCAAGGCATCGACGACTTCAAGATTCTCAAAGGCGTCATTCTTGATCCGCGCGAGGAGCAGCAGGTCATCTGGATGACCGGGACACCCGAATCTCGATCGGACCATCTACGGGTGCCGGTGGAGATCCGATCGTGCGCTGCGGATCAGCGCCTCCATGCCCGGGCACAAGTTCTGCTGGGCGAACGAACCGCCATCCGGTCAAACTTGATGGCTTCCGAATACAGCGGCGATGGTGATCCCGGATACTCCACCCAACTCTTCCATGGACCACGATTCCACTGCATCCAGAAGGTCTCAACCATCACCGCTACACAGTTGTCCATCCGCTCGGAAGGAACCTCGAAGCCTTCGACCTGGTTCGATGACCCGACTCGTTCCGATTGGCTCATCGATCCGCTCCGCATCGATGCCTTATTCCAGGCCTTGATCCTGTGGAGTCGTGCCCATATGCAAACCCCTTGCCTTCCCTGCGGAATCGCAAAACTTCGTATTCATTCCCCGCTCGATAGCGGGCTGCTCGAGACCCGAATTCAGGTCAACTCAACGATCGGTTCGATCGCCATAGCCAGCGTTGAAATTCTCAATCGCACCGGAAGTCCTGCCATCACCATCGAGGGTGCAGAGGTGGTCATCGATGCGTCTCTCGATTCTGCGTTTCAACGAGATCGATTGACGGAAGAAGCACGCCCTTGAAACCGATTGCGGTGATCGGATTTGGTCTTCGATTTCCGGAATCTTCAGATGCAGCTTCATTCTGGGATGTGATTCATACCGGCCGAGACACATCCCGCACGGTTCCGGAAGATCGTTGGACGCTATCGCTGAAACAAGCCCTCGGCGGAGCAGAGATCTCTCCCGATCAGGTTCGCTCGGAACGGGGTTGTTTTGTCGACCCCCCAGTCGGTGACGTGGGAGACCTGGATGCGGTACTGGCGGAGACGGTCGATCCTTCTGTGCGACTGGCTGTTATTGCAGGAGTGGAAGCGGCGAAATTATATCGAGACCAACTCGATCCCGATCGAACCCGTGTCATCCTCGGCCAGTTGTTATTGCCGACAGAATCCAGTTCTGCCGTGGCCGAAGCGGTGATCGGTGACACCATCGAGGAGATGGTGCTCGATTCTTTGGCCCTCGATGATCGTAGGCCGCGCGGCGTGCCCTGCAGTCATCCCCTCGACCGTCACGGTTCATCACTGCCAGCCGCGGCTCTCCAGAGAGCCCTGAAAATTCGTGGTGGCGCGATCACGCTCGATGCTGCCTGCGCATCGTCCCTCTACGCCCTCTCGATTGCATGTCGGGATCTATCCGCTGGACGCTGTGATGCGGCTCTGGCGGGTGGAGTCTCACGGCCCGACTGTCTCTTCACTCAGATGGGTTTCTCTCAACTTCGAGCCCTCTCTCCAGAGGGCCGCTGTCGACCCCTCGATCACCGTGGTCAGGGCCTGCTGGTCGGAGAAGGTGCGGGCGTCTTGCTCTTGAAGAGGCTCGATGATGCCATCGCGGAGGGCTGCCCGGTCCTCGGGGTGATCCGCGGTGCGGGACTCTCCAACGACATGTCCGGTGGCTTGCTCGCCCCATCTGGCGAGGGCCAATTGAGAGCGATGAGGGCCGCCTACCAGTCCGCAGGCTGGACTCCTTCGGCGGTCGATTACATCGAATGCCACGCCACCGGTACTCCCGTGGGAGATGCCACGGAACTGCGTAGTTTGCTTGAACTCTGGCGAGATGATGATTGGCGTCCTGGACAGTGTGCACTGGGATCGGTCAAGGCGTGTATCGGACATACTCTGACTGCAGCTGGCGCCGCCGGAGTGATCAAGGTCTTGCTCGCGATGGATCGAGGACTGATCCCGGGACTTCCCGATCACGACGCTCCTCCCGATGGCATCGAACTGGAATCCTCACCCTTCAGGATTCCACACCGCAGCGAAGCGTGGCAACGGCGCTCCGGAACGCCACGCCGAGCCGCGGTCAGTGCTTTTGGCTTCGGTGGCATCAATGCTCACCTGCTGCTGGAAGAAGCCCCATCCCCACAACCCAGGATACCGATCGCCAGTTCTTCAATTTCTTCCTCACGGCTGACGCCGCCCCCTGCAATTCAAACGCGGAGCGCCCGCAACTCCCGAACCTCCCGCGGACGCATTGCCATCCTGGGACTCGGTGCCATCGCGGGTCGCCACCTGGGTGTCGAGCAAGTGGCCCCCGCATTGCTGGGCCTTCCCTGCTCGAAGTCGGCACTCCCGATGCCAGAAGACCTGGGGATCCCGACCACCCTCTGGGCAAGGGAGCGAGGCCTGGACTTCCCGGTGGGAGAAAGTTGTGGCAGGCTCAGCGCTTCGCCAGTCGACCTTCGGATTCCTCCGACCGAGTTGGTCGAGATGCTGCCTCAGCAACTGGCACTGCTTAAGGTCGCCAGGGAGGCTCTTGCGGGCAGTGGCCTCGACTCTCTCGGTGAACGTGGCGGGTTGTTCGTCGGACTCGGGATCGACCCCCGCAGCAGCCTCTATCACCTCCGGTGGATGCTGCCCGACCGAGCCCAGCACTGGCTCGAAGAGCTGGGCATCGATGCCGCTGCTGAAGATGTGAGTCGCTGGATCTCAGAGTTGAAGGATGTTGCGAGTCCACCTCTCGACGCCAATCGTGTGATGGGTGCCCTAGGCAGCATCGCCGCCAGTCGAGTCGCTCGAGATCTTCAGGCGGGCGGACCGTGTCACACCGTCAGTGCCGAACAGATCTCCGGATTCCGAGCGATGGAGATGGCGGTCAGATCTTTACAGGATCAAGAGATCGATATCGCACTGGCTGCAGCGGCTGATCTGGGCCTCGACATCTTGACTCGATTCCACGATGCCGTCGATCAACAGCCTGCGCGAGCCGATGCCGCTGCAGCGGTTCTGCTCAAGAGACTCGAAGACGTGAATGCATCCGACGGACCGATGATCGCCACCATCGATGGAATCGGAGTCGCTTCGGCAGGAGTTCTGTGTCGACAGGATGCGGACTCCCCTGCTCGAGAACTAGCTCGCTATTCGGCATTGCACGAATCTGCCATCGACGAGCAATCGATCGATTTGACCTGCAGTGACGAACACCACTCCAGCGCTGAAACCATCGCCGGTCACCCTGGTTGGCAGGTCACGTTACCGTCAGGCCTGTCGGCCGGAGGTTGTAGTTCCTTCTTGCTGTCGCTCATCCAGGGGACATGCGCCGCCAGTCGAGGAGTCCTACCCGGCGTTGCAGGTTGCTCCGCTTTGCCCTGGACCGCCAGCGGCGACGATCGCCGTCGCGTATTGATCGAGGGTTCCGGTTGGCTCGGTGATACCGCTGCCATGGTGATCTCCACCGAACAGGTCTCGCCAACGGTGACGGTGGAGGCGGTTCCGCGACCCTCTTGCGTCGGAGAACCTGGCTGGGGAATCATCGCCCTCGAGGGAGACGATCACCGCGTCATCCAATCCCAGGCCAGAATCGTGGTCTCGCAATATTGCGGGCGTCCCGAAAGCGCAGCCTCTCTCTCTCGAGAGTGGCTGGTCCAGCACCCAAGAAACGAATCCGCCGCCCGTGCGGTCACCATCCTGTTCCAGAATGGCGCGGCTCTCTCCGATGCGGTCGCCAATCTGGTTGAATTTCTGGCAGGCGTTGCCATCGAGAGAAAAGGCCCCGGCTGGGAACTCCATCGATCTTCCGAAACTCCGCTCGGTTATTGTGGAGATGTTACCTTCCTCTATCCCGGATCTGGAAGCCTTTTCCCGGGAGCCGGCCGACAACTCCTGACCAGATACCCGGGAGCTCTCGACCGAACAGCGCTGACGAGTTGCGACCTCTCCCGCTGGTTGGGATCTCCTGAATCCTGGCAGTCCGACGCAAAACTGCCTAGCGATCCTCGAGATGCGATCCTGGCACAGGTCACCCTCGGTTGTCTCGGCACCGATCTACTACTGGGATGCGGAATCGATCCCGAACGAGCCGCAGGGCATAGCCTTGGTGAAACGACCATGATGTTTGCGTTGCGCGCCTGGCGTGATCGAAATTCGATGCAACGACAGATGGAAGATGATGACCTGTTCACCCACTGGCTCGCCGGTGAACATCGAGCCGCTGCACGAGAGTGGGCGTTACCCGCGGGAAGCCATGCACCCTGGATTGCCGCAGTGGTGAACCAACCTCACTCAGAAGTTCGTGAGGCGATTTCCCAGCTTCCGCGTCTCTATCTGTTGATCGTCAATGGTGAGCGAGAGACGGTGATCGGTGGAGACCCTGCGGTACTCTCCTCGCTCTGCACATCGAGGGGCTGGACAGCGGTTGGTCTCGATGGAGTCACTTCGGTTCACTGTCCGCTGGTCTCTCAGGTGGGTCGCCGATATCACGCTCTGCATCACTGGCCCGTCCACCCGCCCATCGGCGGCGTGATGCTTCATTCCACTGCCACGGCCGAGCCTCTGGTGCTGACCAGCGATGGGATCGCCGATTCGATCATGCAGCAAGCGACCGAAGGATTTGATTTCACGAAACTGGTTCACTCACTGTGGCAAGCCGGGTCGAGGATTTTCATCGAACCCGGTCCCGGAGCATCCTGTTCCCGCTTGACCCACAAGATTCTGGGAGATCTTCCACACAGGACCTTGCCACTTTTCTGGCGCGGAGAAGATGAGGAACTGTCGCTTGGTAGAATCATCGCCGCCTGCATCGCCGAGCGGGTTCCTGCCGATCTGGAACCTTATCTTGGATCGGAGACTTCAACAGAAGATACGTCTATGGCGCTGACCATCCAAGATGGAGGTACGGCGATGAAGGCTCCGCCGATCCCGTCATCCAGAACATCCCCCTTGGAATCTTTCAAACAATACTCGGCACCGAAAATTCAAACACCATCCCCGGCTCCAACGACCCAGGCGGTGGCCGCCAAGGACATCCCCTCGGCCGTGTCACCCACTTCACTGATCGAACGGCTGAAACTGGCCCGAGAAAGCCGGCGAGTTCTGAGTGAAGAGTTCAAAACATCAGGCCATGCCGATGCCATGGTCGAAACCATCCTTCGGACCCCACCCAGCATCGAAATCGAAGCCGTAGCACTCGACACACCCGAGACGATCCCAGCCCTATTTGACCGAAGTCTCTGTCTCGAGTTCGCCCGCGGTCTGGTCGGTCCGGTGCTGGGAGCGAAACATGCCATCGCTGACCAGTTTCCGACCAGGGTCCGGTTACCCGATGAGCCACTGATGCTGGTCGATCGGATCCTCGAGATGGAAGGGCAACCCCTCACCCTTGGACCGGGGCGTATCGTCACGGCTCACGACATTCTGGAGGACTGCTGGTACCTGGATGGCGGGAGGATTCCGACCTCCATCGCAGTGGAGAGTGGCCAGGCAGATCTGTTCCTTTCTGCCTATCTCGGTGCCGATCTTCACACCCGAGGATTGTCCGCCTATCGATTGCTCGATGCACAGGTGATCTTCCACGACGATCTTCCCGCTCCGGGAAACACCATTATCTATGACATTCACATCGATGAGTTCTTTCGTCAGGACAAGACACTTCTCTTCAGATTCCATTTCGAAGGCACCGTCGATGGAAAACCTCTGATCTCGATGCGCGACGGGTGCGCTGGGTTCTTCTCGCAAGAGGAACTCGCCAAGGGAAGAGGAATCGTCAAGGCACCCCATCGGCCACGCCCTCAACCAGTGGCACCGGATGGATGGAGCCCCCCCGCAGGGACCAAAACTATCGACCTCGATCGCAGCAAAATCGATGCGTTGCGTCGAGGCGACCTGGCAACCGCTTTCGATGATCGGTTCGCTGCTCTTGGACTCCATTCACCCAATCGACTCCCTGGAGGGCGAATGCGACTGCTCGATCAGGTCTCTCTGATCGAACCCACCGGAGGAGATTGGGGACTGGGAAGAGCCGTTGCAGAACTGGAAATCCATCCCGATGACTGGTTCCTCACCTGTCACTTCAGCGACGACCCGGTGATGCCGGGAACCTTGATGTACGAGTGCTGCCTTCACACCCTGCGGACCCTACTGACGGCCTGGGGTTGGGTCGGCGAACACGATCAGGTGATCCCGATGCCGGTGCCAGGAATCGCCGGACGGCTGCGTTGTCGTGGCCAGGTGTTACCGGGAACACACCAGGTCAGCTACGAGGTCCAGGTCAAGGAGATTGGATTTCGACCGGAACCCTATGTCATCACAGATGCCACCATGTATGCCGATGGCCGCCCCATCGTCGAGATGGAGGGAATGTCTCTTCGTTTGACGGGACTGAATCGCCAGCGCATCGAGGCGATGTGGTCTCGAAGTGAGTCGAGTCAGCGCATCACGGCAGTTGCAGTCGAAGAGCCACTGCTTCCTATCGATGCCAAAGGAGGTGGAGGAGATTCACCGATCATCGGCTCCTCGGCGGCAACCCTCTACGACCATCAGCAAATCCTCGAGTTTGCCAGCGGCAGACCATCCGTGGCCTTCGGTGACCGCTATCTGCCCTTCGATGAGGATCGATTCATCGCTCGATTGCCCGCTCCGCCCTACTGTTTCCTCGACCGGATCATCGGTGTTGAGGGCCCCCCCTGGGTGGTCTCCCCCGGCGCAGCTTGTACCGCTGAATACCTGGCGGTTCCCGATGCGTGGTACTTTGATGCGGGGGGCACCGATGAGATGCCGTTTGCAGTGCTCATCGAAATTGCACTGCAGCCCTGTGGCTGGCTCGCCGCTTATATTGGCTCCGCGCTGACCAGCGATCACCCCATGCAATTCAGAAATCTTGGTGGAGAAGCGACCCAGTTGCGTCCGTTGGGACGCGACATCGGATTGCTGACGACAGAGGTTCGATTGACCACGGCGGACTTTGCCGCCGGAATGTGGATCCAGCACTTTGATCTTGAGGTGCGAGACAGCAACGGTCCCGTCTATCGGGGCAACACCTACTTTGGATTCTTTCCCGCCGAGGCTCTCGCCCAACAAGTCGGACTTCCAGGCGCGGTCGGCAGAACTATCCCACCACGCGAAGCGATGCGAGGACGATCGTTCGAAGTTCCCCACTACAGCGATGGACCCGATTGTCGATTCCGAATGATCGATGATGTGGAACTGTTCGTGCCGGATGGCGGCACCGCAGGTCAGGGATTTATCCGTGGTGGAATTGATGTCGACCAGGATGCATGGTTTTTCCGCGCCCACTTCCAGGGCGATCCCGTCTGGCCAGGCAGTCTCGGCTTGGAGTCGATGCTGCAGTTGTTACAGGTCGTGGCCAGGGATCGCTGGGGTAGTACCGAGCAGTGGCGGCCCCGCACCCTGGCTCCGGGAATCCCCCACCGGTGGACCTATCGTGGACAGGTGATCCCCGATCGAAAACGAGTCATCGTCGAGGTCAACATCAAGAGCATCGACGATCAACGAGGATTGATACTGGCGGACGGCCTGCTCCTGGTCGACGATCTGCCCATCTACTCGATGGAAGACTTCTCCATCGAGAGAAGGGAGCTCGACCGATGAATCCAATTCCGACGGGATTGCATGATGTGCACCTGGCTTCCATCGGCATCGAGATTGCCCCCGAGATCGTCACCAGTGGTGCCATCGAAGACACTGTGGCAGCGGCATGGCAAGCGATGGGCATCGCGCCTGGCCAGTTGGAGCAATTGACTGGCGTCCGTGAACGACGCTGGTGGCCCGTAAATACCAGTATCTCCGAGATGGCTGCCAAGGCTTGTCAAAGTGCTCTCGACCAGGTCGATCTGAAGAAGAATCAAATCGACCGTTTATCCTACACCGGCGTCTGCCGCGAGGCCTACGAGCCCGCGACCGCCTGTGCGGTGGCAGCGAAGTTACAACTGCCGGTCGATGTCGAGATTCATGACATCACCAATGCTTGCCTGGGCGCCATGGATGGAATCGTACTCGCCGCGGATGCGATTCGCCTCGGACGGATCGATTCAGCACTGATCGTTTGCTGTGAGAGCGCCCGAGAGATCGTCGGGATCGCTCAGCAAAAACTGCTCCGTGAGCCAAAGATGGAACACTTTATCTCGACTCTGGCGACCTTGACTGGCGGCTCAGGAGCCGCCGCGATGTTGCTGGTTTCATCGAGGATCTCCAGCGACGGTCCGTTGCTCCTCGGAACGGCACACGGGACCGATCCACGCTGGCATCAACTGTGTCGTTGGGGTGTCGAAGTGGATCCAGATCAGGAACATCCAGCATCACGACGCGAATTCATGGAAACGGACTCGATCGGAGTCCTCAAGCATGGCCTTGAACTGGGAAATCGTACCTGGAAACGCTTTCTGGAGCAGATGCAGTGGAGCCCGTCGGATGTCGATCGCACCATCTGCCACCAGGTGGGCTCCGCGCACCGTAATGAAATCCTCCCTTCACTGGGGCTCTCCGAACAAAACGATTTCATCACTTACCCTTTTCTTGGCAACATGGGTACGGTATCGATCCCGATGACCGCAGCCATCGCTGCCGAGAGAGGGATTCTCGAGGCGGGTAAGAAGGTCGCATTTCTCGGCATCGGGAGTGGTTTGGTGTGTCGAATGATCGGTTGGGAGTGGCGATGAATCGTCTGTTTGTCGATGAAGAGTTTCCCTTTCAGAACCACTGGTTTGACCGTGGTTGTGGATATCGGATGCATTATGTCGATGAGGGCCAGGGTGATCCCATCATCTGTGTCCACGGAAACCCGACATGGTCCTTCTACTATAGACGGTTGATTTCTCAACTCTCGATGTCTCATCGTGTGATCGCCGTAGACCACATCGGATGTGGATTTTCAGACCAACCACCGGAATCCGACTACAACTACAGACTCGGTGATCGAATCGACGATCTGGAACGATTGCTCGATCACCTCGGCATCGAATCTGGAGCGACTCTGGTCGCACATGACTGGGGAGGGGCGATCGGGTTCGGTGTCGCAGGCCGAAGGCCACAACGATTCTCATCGCTGGTGGCGATGAACACCGCAGCATTTGCCCTTCCGAAGGGAATGAAGTTTCCATGGATTATCCGTCCGGCGCGAGGACCGATCGGTGAATTCTTGGTCCGACGGCTCGATGCGTTCGTCCTCGGCACCCTGGCCATCGGAACTCGCAGAAGACGCCTGTCACGAGCCGAGCGAGCCGGCTACCGGGCGCCCTACCACGACTACCACAGCAGATTGGCGGTACACCGCTTCGTTCAGGACATCCCGGTCGACCGTTCCGATCCTTCCTGGGATACGCTGGCCGAGGTAGAAGCGGGACTCTCTGCCCTGTCGCAACATCCATTGCTGTTGCTATGGGGATCGAAAGATCCGGTCTTTGACGATGGTTTCCTGAACGAATGGTTACGCCGTTTTCCGGCTGCTGAACATCATCGATGGGATGACTGTAGTCATCTCCTCCTCGACGATGCTCCTGAGCGAGTGATCCCGGCGATTCGATCCTTCCGCGAGTCGGTGGCAAGATCGCTGGAGCGAGTATGAGTACCCTCGCTCAGACTTACACACCGACCGCTGGAGTGGCCCGTCGCTTGCGTCAGCAGGCCAAGGATCGTCCAGACCAGGTCGCCGTGTGGGAGTTGGATAGACAGAGCTGGCAACCGCGCACTTTTCAGGAACTCGACCAACTGGTCGATCGCACCTGTCACGCACTCACCCGCCAAGGAATCAAACGTGGAATGAACACGGTCCTGATGGTCCCTCCAGGTCGTGAATTTCTAGCCTGTACCTTTGCGTTGCTGCGCATCGGGGCGCCGATCGTCATGATCGACCCCGGAATGGGGATTCCAGGACTAGGACGGTGTATTGCTCGCGCGGCTCCGAAGGCATTCATCGGAATCCCTCGTGCCCATCGTGGACGCGCCCTGATGGGCTGGTCAAGGGCGACCATCCAACACCGAATCTCGGTGGGTCGAGGGCTGATACCACCCTTCACCCGGAGGATCGAAGACCTTCGCAAACAGGTCGATCATGCGATTCCATTCGATGAACCAGTGCTTGACGCATCGGAAACTGCGGCCATCTTGTTCACCTCCGGCAGCACTGGCCCGGCCAAGGGTGCGGTTTCCCATCATTCATTGATCGAGAGTCAAATCGATTGGATTGGTCGCTTGCACCGGATCAAGCCAGGCGAGGTGGACCTCCCCACTTTCCCCCTCTTCGGCCTGTTCGGCGTGGCACTGGGAATGACATCGATTATTCCCAGCATCGATTTCACCCGGCCCGCCGAAGCGAACCCGGTCCACCTGCTGGATCTGCTGGATCGATTCAACATCACCAGTTTGTTCGCCTCACCAGCATTGCTCGGCAACCTGGCTCGTTACATGAGTGAAAACGAACTGCAAGCGCCAGGATTGCGTCGCATCGTCAGCGCCGGTGCTCCCGCTCGTCACGATGAAATTGAATCGTTAGTCGCGGCTCTTTCGCCCGAGGCCATCATCGAGACTCCGTATGGGGCCACCGAAGCGATGCCTCTCTGCTGCATCGATCACCGCGAATTTCTAGAAACGAGAACTGAGACTCTTCTGGGAAAAGGAATCTGCCTCGGATCCCCGGTCGAGGGAATCAAAATCCGCATCGTCACCATCGACCACAAACCTCAACCAGAAAATGTACTCGCTCCCGGGGGGGCCGGAGAGATCTGGGCCAGCGGTGCGGTGGTGACCCGGACCTACTACGATGATCTAGAGTCCGACCAAGCTCACAAGTACATCGACCCACAAGGAGTGCTGTGGCACCGAACCGGTGACCTAGGAACCCTCGACTCTTTGGCTAGAATCTGGTTTCGAGGTCGACGTGGACAGATGGTCACCACCGCCACCGGAGATCTTCACACCGTCGCCATCGAACGAGTATTCGACCTTCACCCCAGAGTTCGCCGCACTGCGCTGGTCGGATTCGGTCCTTCAGGTCAGCAGAAAGCGGTTCTTTGTGTCGAGTTGAACGAAACCTCAGGGTCTGATCCGATTCCACTCATCGAAGAACTGAAGAGGCTCGGTTCTTCCGTGTCCGGGGCTGACCAGATCGAACACTTCATCTTTCCGGGTCCATTCCCTGTCGATATCCGCCACAACGCCAAGATTAATCGTGAATCCTTGAGCCAATTCGCTGCACGGAATCTTCGATGAAGATCCTGGTGACCGGAGCCGGTGGATTCATCGGTGGAGAACTGAGCCGGCGCTTGAAGAAACTTGGGCATGATGTCGTGACCTTCCAGCGAGGAGATTACCCACAGCTGGAAGATGATGGAATCGTGACCATTCGTGGCGACCTCGCCGATGCTGAAGCCGTACGCCTGGCAGTCACTGGCTGTCAGGTCGTGTTCCATGTTGCGGCACTCGCAGCAGTCTGGGGTCCTGCACGCCACTTCGATGAATGTAATGTATTGGGAACAGAACACGTCATCGCAGCATGTCGACTTCAGCGAGTCGAACGGTTGATTTTCACTTCATCTCCGAGCGTGGTCTTCTCTGGCGACCACCAGGAAGGAATCGACGAGCAGGTTCCGTATCCTGAGAAATTCCTTGCGCACTACCCAAGAACCAAGGCGTTGGCAGAGAAGGCTGTGCTTTCTGCAAACGACGAAAATTTAGCGACCGTCGCTCTCCGTCCTCACCTGGTCTGGGGGCCAGGAGATCGTCATCTTGTCCCTCGTATTCTCGAGAGAGCCCGGAAGGGGCGACTACGTCTGATCGATGCTCCCGGAACTCTCATCGATGCGACATACATCGACAATGTGATCGATGCTCACGTCGCCGCACTCGATGTCTTGAGGATCGGGTCGCCCTGTTGTGGGCGTTGCTACTTCATCGCCAACGGGGAACCGATCGAACTCCATCGCTTGATCGCAGGAATCCTGAAAGCGGCTCATCTGGAAGTGATCAAACCGGATGTCTCGCCTCGAATGGCCTGGTGGATCGCCACCCTTCTGGAATGGCTCCATCGAATTCCAGGAGTCACCGGGGAGCCTTCATTGACTCGTTTCACGGCCAAACAACTGTCGACCAGTCATTGGTTCGATCTGTCTGCAGCCAGAAATGATCTTTGTTGGGAACCGAGAATCTCCACCGAAGATGGGCTTCAGCGCCTCGCAGACAGTCTCACTCAAACGTCAGAACCAGTCCGATGAATCTCAACCCCACGCCAGATGATCAGACCATCGAGGTGTGGTGTTTCAGCCTCGATGAATCGCTCGAACGAATCGATCAGCTGGTCGAGTTCCTGCCCGAATCAGAGAAGCCGATGAAGAATCGTGGGGTGGTGCCAGAGATTGGGCTCCGAGCCACCGTGGCTCGAGCAGGCTTGAGATTGGTGCTCTCCCATTACCTCGGAATCGCGGCGCCAGAAATTTTCCTAAACATCGGCAAGCATGGCAAACCAACCCTCGATGACGAACCGATCGTATTCAATCTGTCGCACACCGAATCTCTGGCGATGGTTGCTATTTCGACCTGCCATAGCATCGGAGTCGATTTGGAAAGGGTGCGCCCGGATGCACCTATAGAAGACTTGGCAGCCCGTTGTTTCAGTCCGCGGGAGTTGAGCCAGTGGCGAGCGCTGCCGGTCGATCAGCAACGGACCTCTTTCTTCCATCTCTGGACCCAGAAGGAATCATTCGTGAAGGCGCATGGCGGAGGAATGACCATCCCATTGCGGAAATTCGACTGCCAGGTGAATCCTGCTAAAGGAGGCGACCTGCTCGATTCAAGAATTGAGGGCGATCATCCGGCGCTCTGGTCCATCATCGCAGGAGAACGCACTTCGATGGTCCGATACGCCATCACTTATGCAGGGGTCGATCATCAGATGGTAGATGTCGATCCACAACTGGTCGGCCTCAGTCGATGGTAATGCTCAGGGTTCCCGAGCCATACGCCAGGTTGTCCCAACCGCCAATCCGAATCAGGTAACTGGCGCCCTGACTGATCGGGATTCCACTCACTCTGGAATTCAGTAAATTCAGGCAACTGTTGTCATCTCCATTACAGCCGAGTTGTACCATCGAAGTGCAAAATCCTTCGTAGACCACCAGATCCGAATCAAAGCCGACCTGCTCGCAGAGAGAAAAGGAGGCGAAGCCATCCGCTGGTGCCATGAAACTGAACCAAATATCCTGCTGCATCAGACCCAGCAAACTGGCATTGCAATTGTCATCGCTGTAGGGATCCGTGGAAGTGGTCGAATTGGTGGTGTCGAACTGGCTATCTCCCAGCCCCACCAAGATCGCACTATGACACTCATCTCCATCCAACCCGATGAAACATGCCGGCGCCGTACACGACACCTCACAGCCCAGCGAATCTGGAGTGGGATCCGCCCCGACCGTTGGGAATGGAGGTGCTGGCGGATCTCCGAGAATGAACAGGTAGGAGAGGAAAGAGATCCCGTCGCTCAGATCCAGAGTTCCATCATCGTCATGATCAGCCGCCGATGCACAGGGAATCTCACCGCCGATGAACAGATATTGCAAGGCGGTGACGGCATCCGCGAGGTTCAGGGTTCCATCTGCAGTGCAGTCACCTCGGATGAAAAGTCCATCCGGAACCGGGATATCGACCTGGCAGCTACTGGCTTCACTCGATTGTCCACCGATCGATCCGACCACTTGGTAATCGATGATGCCCGCAAGATCAGGATTGTCATCCAGAAAACTGGAACTCCCGGCAGGCAGAGATACCAGTGTAGATCCATTTCTGATGATGGAGATGGACTGATAGGGCAATGGATTTTGCCAGCTCATCAAGATCCCCGAGATACTGCTCACACACGATAATCCCACCGGCTGAGCGATCGCTCCATCGACGGTCACTGAGCAGGACGATGCCGCCGATGGCAAAGTGTTTAAAAAACCTCGTACCCGGTAATTCACCACTGTCCCGAGTGGGATTCCAGCATCCTCGAACGATCCGATTGCGCCATCCAGTACAGCCAGCAGAGTTCCGTCTCGTTCGATCTGGATGACATCGAAAACAGTTGATTCTTGCCACGTCAGATAAACCGTCTCCGCCGCCGAAGCACACTGAAGAGTGGTAGGTCCCGGAAGATCGCTGACCGTCAGATTCAATGAAGTCGCCGTCGTGGCAATGATCTCTCCGGTGGGATTGGTGACGATGGGCCCCAACCAGCCACATGACAGATCAGCAAGTGGTGCTGAAATTGTAGAATCGCCATTGCCCGCGAAGGCGTTGACCCGCATGTGTAACACTGCCAGAGGAAATGAAGCCTGCGTCGAGGGTCCATCCAGTACCAGCCCAAGACTGAAGGCTTCTTCCCCCTGTCCATCCCACCACTGGCTACAACCAAGATCACCCCCGGGTCCAACCGGCGGAGGCGCGTTCCAGGCCAGTGCAAGCACCGCGGGAGCCCCAAGAATTTGATCAGGAAGGGTTACGGAGAGTAGTTGAAGCGCCGACGAATTCCACGACACCACCTGCTGGATTCCTTGAATCGACAACTCATCCGGGTTTTCGACTCGTAGTTCGACATCGAATTGCATCCCCGGCGCCACGGTCAGATCAGCAGTATCGAGAGAAAGAACGACCCCTTGTCCGACTCCGGCAGTGGAAATCAAGATGCTCAAGAATAAAGACAACATCCACGGTCTGATCGCGATCAGACCCGGTCGCGATCCAGGATTGAATCCACTCTGCTTCATGATGATATCCCGCCGTTCAGGGTGACCAATATTGCCACCCGACTATCCCAACTTCCAGGATATCACCCAGAGCGAACGGTGCGAGAACTGGTGAATCTATCCATCACCAGATTCCGTGAGGGCGTTGAGTGCAGCACCCTTCCAGAACCAATTCACCTGACTTTCGCTGAAAGTATGACTACAACGAACTCGGTCCTCGGATCCATCTTGGTGACTGAAGACGGCAGTGAACTCACTACCAGGGCTAAATTTGGCCAGCCCTTCGATGGAGATGACATCGTGTTCCTGCACCAGGCTGAAACTGGTGGGGTCGACGAATCGGAGCGCAAGCACACCTTGCTTCTTCAAGTTCGTCTCATGAATCCTGGCAAAGGAACGTACGATCACGGCTCCACAACCCATGAACCTGGGACACATTGCAGCGTGTTCTCGACTCGATCCTTCGCCGTAGTTTTCATCTCCAACAACAACCCAGGCAGTTCCAGAATCGCGGTAGTTTCCTGCGATCTCATGAAGCACTCGACTCACTCCATGGTCGGTGGCGTCATGGCCGAGACCTGGGGAATCATGAAACTCGTTGATCGCGCCAAGGAACATATTTCTGGAGATGTTTTCCAGATGCCCTCTGAAACGAAGCCACGGACCCGCGGGCGAGATATGATCCGTCGTGCATTTGCCCTTGGCTTTGAACAGCAATCGCATCTGCTGCAGCTGGGATTCCTCCCGGCGGGCGAAGGGGGTCAGTAGTTGGATCCGTTCACTGGCTCCATCGATATCGATCTCGATACCCGACCCATCGGCTGGAGGCTCCACCAATCCAGTCACGTCGATGACGAAGCCCTTGGGCGGAAGGCTCTCGCCAGAGGGAATCGCAAGTAACTGGGATTTCCCATCTTCACCCTCGATCGGATCGACCAATGGATTAAAATCCAACCTTCCAGCTATCGCAAATGCCGTGACGATTTCAGGACTTGCGATGAAGGACAAGGTCTGTGCATTCCCATCATTACGACCGGGAAAGTTCCTGTTGAAGGAACTCACGATGCTATTACTAGTCCCCTTCTCAACACCTTCCCTGTGCCACTGACCTATACAGGGGCCACAGGCGTTTGCGAGTACCGTCCCTCCAAGTTGTTCGAATGAAGCCGCCTGACCATCTCGCTCCACAGTCAGGAACACCTGGGTGGAACCTGGAGTGACCAGGAATTGGGTGCGAGCCCGAAGACCCGCTTCCACAGCCTGATCTGCGATCGTCGCCGAACGATCCATGTCCTCGTAGGATGAGTTGGTGCAGGACCCGATGAGTGCGGCGCTGATCTCGAGAGGCCATCCTTCACTTCTGGCTTCAGCGCCCAGTTCAGAGATGGGGCGCGCACGATCAGGTGAATGTGGACCGACCACATGAGGTTCCAATTGATCGAGATCGATCTCCAATACCTGGTCGTAGGCCGAGCCTGGATCCGCCTCGACCTCGGGATCGGGGCGCAGAAGAGTGGCATGGTCCCGGGCCAATTGAGCCCACTCGGATCGACCCGTCGCTTCCAGATACACCGCCATCGCCTCGTCGAAGGGGAAGACTGAACAGGTCGCTCCAATCTCCGCTCCCATGTTGGTGATGGTCGCCTTTCCGGTACATGAAATTGTACGGGCCCCCTCGCCGATGTATTCGACGATGGCGCCTGTGCCACCCTTGACGGTAAGTTCACCTGCGACCTTGAGGATGACATCCTTCGCGGCGGTCCAGCCAGACAACTTCCCCTTGAGTTTCACGGCAATCGCCCCTGGCCATTTAACATTCCATGGCAATCCCGCCATCACATCCACGGCATCGGCTCCACCGACGCCAATGGCCAGCATCCCGAGTCCACCCGCATTGGGAGTATGGCTATCGGTTCCGATCATCAGACCGCCGGGAAATGCGTAATTCTCCAGCACCACCTGGTGGATGATTCCGGAACCCGGTTTCCAGAACCCGATTCCATACTTCTCGGAGGCACTCCTCAGAAACCGATAGACTTCTGCATTGACCTGCTCCGCTGTAGCCAGATCTTGAGCCGCTTCTACTCTGGCTTGAATCAGGTGATCGCAATGAACCGTTGATGGAACTTGTACCTGATTGAGTCCTGCTTGCATGAACTGCAGGATGGCCATCTGTGCAGTGGCATCTTGCATCGCCACGCGATCGGGATGGAGGTCGCAGTAATCAACACCACGTTGCGGAACCGTGGTGAAGTCCTCTCCCATATGTGAAAGAAGGATCTTCTCGGCGAGGGTCAGGCCACGACCCAGCGATTGTCTCGCCTTCTCGTGAATCTCTGCTGCACCCTCGAATAGAGCCCTGATTGAATCATGAGTCGACATTGCGGGCTCCATTCACGAAGCGGGGTGCTCCACTGCCACCACCGTGCCTATGACCACCGTGCCTAATACCACAGTGCTGGAATGTCTCTTCAGGCCAGCCTAGAAGGCAGAGTTGGCATTACAGGTGCTTGAGCCGCGCCGCCTAGCAGTTATCATCAGGATCGGTGGCTTCTCGGCTTCTGAAATTGTTCGCCTCGTCACCTTATCCTCTAGATGATCTCTCAGGGAGGGATTCTGATAGTTTGGATCCAAGCTCGCCCGCCGTGAGTTCCGGAT
>JAPKAM010000090.1 GCA_028825265.1 Planctomycetota bacterium | reverse complement strand
GCCAGCAAGCGGATTTCTTCGTCGGAGAGGAGTCGGTCGGCCTTCTTCGCCTGATCAAAGATCTTAGCGACGATCTCCTCGGTCGGTTCGATGTCATGTTCTTCTAGCCAGTAAATGACATTCGACTTTCCACTCATCGGTCCGATGCTGATTTTCTGAGACAGTCCGAATTCATCGGCTGGAACCCCCGAGTAAACGCGATTTGCGAGCCAATGGTCACCCTTGCGGAACGCCTTGATCACCGCAGCAGCATGAACGCCGGTCGCGGTTTCAAAGGCGTCGGTGCCGAAGATGGGATAGTTCTTCGGGATCGGCACATGGCACGAGTCACTGACCTTCTGGACATATTCAGGGAGTAGGGTCAAGTCGTTGTCGATGTAGCCGAGTAGTTTCAGATTGGCCAGTAGCAGGTCCATCGAGGTGTTGCCGCAGCGTTCACCAATTCCGATGGCAGCACCGTGAATCCTGTGAGCGCCCGCTTCGACCGCGGCGACGGAGTTTGCGATGTCGAGACCGCGATCTCGATGGCCGTGCCAGTCGATCTTGACCCCCTCGACACCGGTCTCCTCGACCACTGTCTTGATAAACGCGATCAATGATTGCACACCACTTGGAGTGGCGTGCCCGACGGTATCGCAGACGCAGGCGCGAGCGGCACCGTGCTCGATGGCCGTACTGTAGAGGGCTCGAAGTGTTTCCGGGGCCGCACGAGTGGTGTCCTCGGTGACGTACATTTGAGGAAGCCCCTCACGACGGCAGAGATCCGAAGCATTGCGAGTATGTTTGAGCATCATCTCCAGAGTCCAGTCTTCGGTGTACTGGCGGATCGGGCTTGAGCCGATGAAGGTGCAGCACTCGATGGGAATCCCGACCTTCTGGCTGATCTTAGCGACCGCATTGATGTCGTTTTCATGAGTTCTGGCCGCGCAGTTGGGAGTGATGGAAAGCTTTTCATCGACGATCAACTGACAGAGTCGGGTGACATCTTCGACTGCGCGGGGCCCCGCACCGGGAAGCCCAACATTGGCGGTATGGATCCCGAGACGATCCATCAGTCGGAGGATCTCGAATTTCTGTTCGATGGGAGGATCGATCACGGAGGGCGATTGGAGACCATCTCTAAGTGTCTCGTCGTCGAATTCCACTGGCTCGGTGCGGGAATGGGGCTTCTCAACGATGTTCCAGTCGTGGATCAAATCCCTGGCTCGATCGTCTCCATTGTCCGAGATGCCGTCTTTAAACTGGTTCATCGGTGCCTTTCATGATGGGGTTCTCCCGGAGGGAGCCGTTCGCCACCCCGATGATAGGAGTGGACCGGGCCTGGTCAAGTTCTGCACTCCTTCTGGATCGGGTTGCGACTCTCTTGCAGCGGCTCATAGGCCCAGATACTTAGGTCCGCCGGCATCCGAAGGGACTGTCCAGGTGATCACCTGGTACGGATCGAGGATGTCACAGGTCTTGCAATGGACGCAGTTGGAGTGATTGATCTGCAATTTCTCCTGGCCCTTTCCATCGTCGACAATCTCGTAGACGTTGGCGGGACAGAAGTGCTGGCATGGATTCCCGTATTCTGCCTTACAGCGTGAGATGCAAAGATCGGGATCGGCCACCTTGAGGTGACTGGGTTGTTGCTCGGCGTGGACTGCTCCCGAGTGATACACTTGGGTCACTTTGTCGATCAGTTTTTTACCATCATATTCGAGCGGCTCGGGCTGTGGATCGGCCTGGTGGAGCTTCAGCATCTCGTCGTGATCCGCTTTCAGCGGGACAAAATCCTTACCGATGCCACCGAGTACATATTTGAAGCCCGCGCGGATTGCGCCACTCCAGAATCCTCGGCCCTGAAATTCAGCACGGTAATTGCGCACTCGCCACAGTTCTTGCTTAAGCCAGGAATTGTTGAATCGCTCTTCGTAGGAGCACAGCATTTCGCCACTGAAGTCGTCCTTGCGAATCGCTTCGAGCAGTGTTTCTGCGGCGATGAGCCCGGTCTTCATCGATGTGTGCACTCCCTTGAGGCGACTCACATTCAGATTAGAGCCGGCATCTCCGATGATGAGGAAGCCATTCCCCCATGGACGAGGACGCGACCAGTAACCCCCCTCTGGCAGGCACTTCGCTCCCGCTTTGAGGATCTCCCCGCCCTCCAGAATCTTCGAGATGAAGGGGTGTTGTTTCCAGCGCTGAAAATTTTCCCACGGATCGGTCGACGGTTGTCGAGCATCCAGAGCGGTGACAAAACCGATCGAAACCCGATCACCGGAGAGACCGTAGATCCATGAACCACCGTACTGGGTCGAGGAGAGGGGCCACCCGGATGTGTGCAGCACTTTTCCAGCGGGGAATCGTCCGTCGGGAAGTTTCCACAGTTCCTTGCCTCCGGTCCCGTAGATTTGCGGATTCCGTCCCTGCAACTGCTGATCATCGATCAATTGACGAGTCAACGAGCCGCGGACTCCTTCACCGAGCACCGTGCACTTGGCGCTGATATCTGCACCCGGTTCGAAACCTGGCCCGGGATTTCCGTTGGCATCGAGTCCCTTGTCCATCGTTCGAACGCCTGCGATGTGGCCGTTGGCATCGTGGAGGAATTGATGGCCGGGGAAGCCCTCGAAGATCATCACTTCCGCTTCTTCACAGCGGTCCTTCAGCCAGATCACCATCTCCGACAGGCTGATGACCGGAAACCCGTGATTCTTGAGCATCGGCGGCACCGGTATTCGAAAGGCTCCATTGGCCGAAAGATGTCGCACCTCTTCCTGATCGACCCAAGACTCGACCGGAAGACCACAATCTCGCCAGTCCTCGCCGAGCAGTTCGACTAGCGGGCGAGGATCGACGACCGCGCCGGAGAGGATGTGGGCACCGACCGATTGGGCCTTCTCGATGACAGCAATCTCCACATCTCCCTGGCCGATGGCGACCAGCTGTTTCTTGAGGTGGAGAGCCGAGGTCAGGCACGCCGGTCCTGCTCCGACGAACAGGATGTCTACAGGTAGTTCTTCTCTTTCGACGGACATGGTCGCTCCGATCCGGGGTTCGGGGCATCTTATCGAGCCCAGCCAGCGATTCCACCAGACCGAGTGCTGCTTGCAGTGAACAGCGGGTCGTCGTAGTTTCCTCCGATGAGACCGAAAGGTCGGAAGGTGGTCATAGGTGGCACGATCGAGCGACAGCAACAAATCCGCAGCGGCACAGGCTCGCTCAGGCAAGAGCAGAAGAGTGGTCCGTCTCGACGGATGCTCCTTCAAACTCCGGGATCTGGCAGCGATCGCTGCCGGAGAGGCGACCCTTCGATTGACCCGGAAGGCACGCCAGCAGATCCAGGCGGCGTCCCGATCGGTGGAGGCCGCGGCAGCCTCTTCGGAACCGATCTATGGCATCAACACCGGATTTGGACGTTTCTGCAGAATCCAGATCGAACCGTCAGAGGTCAAGAAATTACAACTGAACCTGATCCGATCTCATGCCACCGGCATCGGAACTCCACTGGAGCCGTCGCAGGTGCGCCTAGCACTGGCGCTGCGCGCGAATGCACTGGCGCGTGGAAATAGTGGCATTGATGTCGAGGTGATCGAGTTGCTGATGGCGATGCTCGAAAAGGATGTACTGCCGAAGATCCCCAGGATGGGGTCGGTCGGAGCCAGTGGCGATCTCGCTCCGCTCTCACACCTGGCGTTGGTGCTGGTCGGAGAGGGCGAGGCACGGGTCGGGGGCCGCTGGGTCAGTGGCAAGACTGCGCTGAGGCGCAATGGACTCGAGCCGATCGTTCTCAAGGCCAAGGAAGGTCTATCGCTGATCAACGGCGTTCAGGTTTCAGTCGCGATGCTCGCCGGTGCTCTACTGGAAGCTCAGGCAGTGGTGGATGCTGCGGATCTCTCTGCAGCCATCAGCCTCGAAGGGCTGCTGGGATCGATGCAGCCCTTCGATGCAAGAATCCATCAGGTTCGACCTCATCCGGGACAGGCCAGAGTGGCGGCCAGCATCCGTGCGCTGTTGAAGGGGAGCCAGATAAGCGCCTCCCACATCAATTGTGATCGAGTCCAGGATCCCTATTCCTTGCGTTGTGTTCCGCAAGTTCACGGTGCAGTTCGTGATGCGATGGATTGGATCGGGCAGACCATCGAGCGGGAAGCGAACTCTTCGACCGATAACCCGCTGGTGTTTTCAGAGCAAAATGAAGTGCTGTCCGGGGGTAATTTTCACGGTGCGCCGGTGGCTTACGCCGCAGATCTACTGTCGATCGTCCTCGCAGATCTCTCCTCCATCTCGGAGCGTCGCACCGAGAAATTGATCAATCCTGACACCAATCAGGGATTACCGGCGTTCCTGGCCCGAAATGAAGGACTGGAATCGGGGTGGATGATGGCCCAGGTGACCGCCGCTTCACTGGTGTCACGGATGAAGGTGCTCTCCCATCCGGCCTCCGTCGATTCGATCGTGACATCGGCGGGATCCGAGGATCATGTCAGTATGTCGACTCATGCTGCGGAGAAAGCGGCGGAATGCGCGGGATTGGCCGCCCATGTGATCGGCATCGAATTGCTGGTGGCACTCGACGCCATCGAACTGAGGAGACCGTTGAGAAGTGGCCGGCGACTGGAGCAGAGAATCGCCGCGATCCGCAAGCGAATTCCGGCACGGTCGGGAGACCGGATCCTGGCTTATGAACTGGAAGATGCAGCAGCATTGGTGCGAGAGGGACAGGTTGCGGTTCTCTAGTTCTCCGCTGGCTTTACTGGCCAGACCCCTAGCGTAGGCGGGGGGCTGGACATATTAACCACTGCTGTCTTTACTAGACTAGGTGCAGTCAGCGTACCCTCGAAAACCACCAGTCGTTCCTGATGGACGCCGTCACGAACGGAATAGGATCCTGGGACCTTGGCCATTTCCAGGATGAAACCGGGTTCGTCCCAGTAGTAGTCTCGGAATGGGAAATCTTTCTCTGCAAGAATCCTGACCGACATGCCGCAATCTTCCATCATCTCGATGGTCTTGGGCATATTTCCCATCGTCGAATGGATGAAGATGATTCGCCCGCCAGGGCGGACCAACTTGTGGGCCTCCAGGATGAGAGTATCGATGAAATAGCGGCGGTATCGTTTGCCTGAAACGCAGTAGGGGGGATTGGCGACCAGTGTATCGAAGCCACTGGCTTCAACCTGGATCCAGTCCGCCACCAGTAGACGGGTCGGAGTTTGAACCTGATGGGAATCGAGGTTCTTACGAGCGTGGATCAGGATCTGATCGTCGATTTCGGTCAGTAGCAACTCACGCGCTCCACGTTTTGCGAGGATGATCGCATGCAAGGCGCAACCGGTCCCCAGTTCCAGCACACTCTCACCGGAGAAGTTCATCGACTCGAGGACCTCCGCCAGCAAGACTCCGTTGGGGGTGGGGTTCCAGACTCCCTCTGGCACCTCGAGTTTCAGCTGCAAGTCTCCCACATTGAATGCCATCGAGTGGGCAGAAAGGTTATGGCCTATCGGTTCATCTGGGGTCATCTGGCTGGGCTCTCTCTCATCGGTACCAGAGATTTTCTCGGGCTCCCAAGGTGGGGCTCATCACAGACAAACTACCAGAGGGTAGGAGAGGCGTCCACGAACTGGGTCGTGTATGTTGCTGGGAGTGAGGAAAGCCCAGTGGATGGGGTCTCCTTCGAGAAGGGTAGAGATCGACATGACGACTCACGAGGATCGTTGGAGCCACCACCGAGAAATCTCGGGTGGGGTTCTCGCTCTCGATGCGGAAGATCTGAATCGGCTGCTTCCGCTGTCGAAGAAACGGATCCTGATCGATCGAGTGATTGCGCTTCAGCCGGGCAGCCATGCGGTGGCCCAGAAGGCGGTCACCGCAGGCGATGTGGCGACTCCAGGCCGGAAATCTGGCTTTGTTTTCCCATCCACCAGCGCCCTCATCGCACTGGAACAGGTGTCGCTGGTGATCCTGCTCTCTGCTGCCGAACCGATCAGTCCCCTCGCCGCCGCCTGGCGTAGTCAGCCGTTATCGATGTATCCAACACTGATCGAGGTCGAGACTCTCGATGTGGTGCACGAGATGATGGTTCCCGGTCTTCTGCATCTACGAGCGAGCAAGATCTCGGAATCGAGCGATGGAGTCGACTTTGAGGGGGGAGTGAGCGTGGGTGGCGAGGAGTTCATCTCCGCCCGTTGGGTGATGGGAATCATCGAGCGTTGAGGTGGTCGTTGAATTGAAAAAAAAGAGGTGGAACCTGACTCCCGCCAGTTTGGCGGGGGGGCGCGCGTCAGGTTCCGGTCCTCTTCTTTGGAGTGTCTTGATTCAGGTCTAGTCGTCGAGGAATCCCTCGAGATTGCGTGACCTTACCGGGTGACGCAACTTTTTCAGTGCACGGATCTCGATCTGGCGGATTCGTTCCCGGGTCACCTTGAACTTCTTGCCCAGTTCTTCGAGGGTGTAGGTGCTATCTCGACCGATGCCAAAGCGCATCTTGATCACCTCTCGTTCCCGCAGGCTCAGGGTTTCCAGAATGTTTCCCATCCGTCCCTTGAGAGCTTCGATCGAGAGGGCTTCGGCGGGAGATTCGAAACGATGATCTTCGATGAAGTCGCCGAAGGTGGAATCGTCCTCGGTTCCGATCGGTGTCGAGAGGGACACCGGAGAACGGCTGAGGCGAAGCATCGCTTCCAGTTCCGCAGCGGGGATATCCAACTCTTCTGCAATCTCGTGAATGTCGGGACGACGTCCCTTCTTTTGCAGGTGATCTCGGCTCACTCCACCCAACTTGCTCATCGTCTCCGACATGTAGACCGGCAATCGGACCATGCGAGACTTCTCAGCGATGGCGCGACTGATCGCCTGACGAATCCACCAGGTAGCGTAGGTGGAGAACTTGTAACCCTTACGGTACTCATACTTCTCACAGGCACGCATCAGTCCGGTGTTCCCTTCCTGGATCAGGTCCAGGAATGAGAGTCCACGTCCGCGGTACTTCTTGGCGACGCTGACCACGAGACGGAGATTTCCCGATGATAATCCACCCTTGGCCTGTTCGTAGCGGTGGAACTGAGCGGTGATCTCCCGAGCACGCTCGATGAAGGCGGGGTAGGGCTCGAGGATGGCTTCGTTGATCTCGTCGAATTCGGGACTGATCGTACGCTTGTTGCGAATCCTCAATGCACCGATTTCCTTCTCGAGCTTCTTGCCGATTTTCGAGACGTCGGCCTGCCAGCGGCTCATGTACTTCATCTTCACCTGGTACGTTTCGAGCATCCGGGCCAGTCGCAAGATTCGACTGTTGAGTCTTTTTTCGAGGGCAGGACGCGACTCGACATCCGAAAGTGGCACATCTTCCAGGTCATTCGATTCCGTCACGCTGAGGGAGAAGAGCGTGCGCATCCTCGGCAGCTCCTTCTCCAGGCGGTCGTAAAATGCCTGGCGATCTCCCTTGCGAGAGAGGGTCAGGTCGAGGCTCTTCTCGACCAGGCGAGTTTGGTTCGAGATCTGCTCGAGCAGTTGAAGAGCTTCATCTTGACCGAGGGCGGTCTTGTAGACATGGCGAGTCAAAGCTGCCTGGCTCTTCTCGATCTCCTTGGCGTAATGAATCTCTTCATCCCGGGTCAGCAGTGGAATCGCCGCCATCTGTGAGAAGTACATGCGGATCGGATCGTCGAGTGCCTTGACCGCAGACAGTTCTTTCTCGGCGCTGGCCTTCATTTCCTTCTGCAGTTCCTTCTCCGCCTTCTTCGCCTCCACGACGTCGAATTCAACAGAATCCAGATCCGTGTCGCCATCTTCGGATGCGGTGATCTGGCAGTTGATCTTGGCCAGCAGGTCACGAACCTTTACCAGCTTCTTCTTGTTGTTCTTGACCTCAGGCAGGTGGCTGATGATCTCGTCGATACAGACTTCGTCTCGATCCGAGATCTTTTTGAGTAACAATTCCAAGCGTTGCTGGAATGGTTTCATGTTGCGCCTCCTGATTTGCTGCTGCTTTGAGTGGGGGGCCATCGCTCCCTCGACGCGAGTACACATGGCAAGGATCGGGCCTGGATCGGCAGGTCGAGGAGTGTGCTTGAGGAGGGTGTATTTCGAGGTTGGAAGGGCGATTGGTTCGACTTCGGGAGGGACTGTCCAGGAATGGAACGAAATCCATCGCTCGCCCCGGGTGATCTCGAGGATCACTCTCCGGTCAGGCCGTAGCGGCGCATCTTGGCGTAGAGGGTCGTTTTGGGGATTCCGAGCCACTCACACACCTGGCCTCGACGACCGTTACATCGATCGAGAGCCTCGGAGATCCATTCTGCTTCGAGTTGTTCGATGGCGTCCTTGAGGGAGCCGCAGCTGCGGACCCGATCGAGGCCGACCGCGCTGGCGGAGTCCGTGCGGATGGCCGCGTCATCAGCGCTCACCCGAGGGGACAGGTCGCGGATGTCGAGCTGATCTCCGCCGAGGGCATGAGCCCGTCGGATCTCGTTCTGTAACTCTCGGATATTTCCGGGCCAGTCATGTTGCACCAACACCTCGATGAACTCGGGGCTCAGTTGCTTGCGGGTGCCAGTTTCCTGATTGAGTCCTGCCAGGAAGTGTTTTGCGATGAGGGAAACATCCGTGCGACGCTCCCGAAGGGGGGGCAGGTGAACATTGATCACATTGAGCCGGTAGTACAGATCCTCGCGAAAGCGACCATTTTTGACCTCGGTAAAGAGGTCTCGGTTGGTCGCCGAAAGCACGCGAACATCGATCTGGATCGTTTCCTGTCCACCGACACGGCGGATCACTCCCTCTTGAATCACCCGCAATAACTTCTTCTGCAGGCCGGCAGAGGTATCGCCGATCTCATCGAGGAAGATGGTGCCTCCGTGAGCGAGTTCGAACAGTCCTGGTCGATCGAGCGTGGCCCCGGTGAAGGCACCTTTCATGCAACCGAACAATTCAGTTTCGAGCAAGTTCTCGGCGATGGCTCCGCAATTTTCGCTGATGAAGGGCCCCGCGGGGCGTTGGCTCTGTTGATGGATCAAGCGGGCAGCCAGTTCCTTGCCGGTGCCGCTTTCTCCGGTGATCAGGATCGGTGCGGTGCTGGGAGCGACTCGCTGGACCAGTTGATGCATTGCAAGCATGTCTGGATGTTCACCGATGATCGAGACCGGCTCGAAGGTCGCTTCCGATGGCCCACTGGAGTTCTTTGCCGTCGGTCGGGGAGTCGTATTTCCAGCAGCGGTGCTGCTGTCCACTGCGACGGAGGAGCGCAGCAGGAGCGACTGGATTCCCAGTAGTGCCATCGCCAGCCACGGATCCTCGGCGGCGGTCTCCTTCAGCGATTGAAAACGATGATCGAGGTAGAGCCAGGTCTCGCGGTCGATGGGAAGGAGGAAGACGGCGGTGGTTCGGGGAAGTCGCTCTCGATCCCAGCGGTCACGATCGGGCAGTGCGGGTACATCCATGCAGGACCACTGTGAGTTGTGCTCCATCGCACGATGAATCAGCGGTACCAGCACCTTGTCGAGGGGGTTTCGCAGTTCTTCTCGATCGAGATCTCGGGCCATCAGGCATTGCCCGGAATTTTGCGGCGAGGGGCGCAGTAGGAATCCACGCTCGGCACCAGCACTCTCGATCGCCAGATCGAGCAGAGTTCGGAGGGACTGCTGTGGATCCGCATGGGCCAGAATCGTCGCCAGAGCCGTCAGCGAAGTGGAGCCAGCCTGCACGAGGATCTCGTGCAGGATCGTCGGATTCTGGGCTTCGCGAGCGGACTCCATCGCTGGACCTCCCTCTGCCCCCGCTCGATCCACTGGCAATCGACCACTCAGGGGTGAGAATCACTTGTCCCTGCCACGAGGAGCGTCCACGTGCCAGGGAGTCGTTTCCGGGCAGTACTGCCGGAACCGCCCCAGGTCCGTACATCGGGTACGATTCCTGCGGCGAACAAGCATACCATCTGGGGGAGTTCACCCCGAGGAAGGATCAGAACGATGGAGCGTACGCTCATCCTGCTGAAGCCAGACGCCGTTCAGAGGCGCCTGGTGGGTCCGATCATCGAAAGATTCGAGCGCAAGGGGCTCAAGGTGATCGGCATGAGATTGATGAAGATCAGCGACCAATTGGCGGCCACCCACTACGAGGCGCACAAGGAGAGGCCTTTCTATGCCGGGTTGGTCCAGTTCATGACTTCAGGACCGGTCGTGGCCCTCGCTCTCGAGGGAAACCAGGCGATCACGGTTTGTCGGAAACTGATGGGGGAAACCTTCGGGTGTGACGCCACCGCAGGAACCATCCGGGGAGATTTCGGAATCTCCAACGGGTTCAACCTGGTTCATGGTTCCGATAGCCCAGAAGCGGCCCAGCGTGAACTGGAACTGTTCTTCGAAGCCAACGATCTTCATTCCTACCCCCTCGTCGACGACTGCTGGAACGCAGCCGAGTGATGGAGAAGCGACGCAGTGAGGGGTCTCGCTCACTGCGTCGGCATGGAGTGGTCCGGTGAATCGTGATGCCTCCCGAAGATTGAGAAGAGAAGAGGTGACACGCCTCATCGAAGAGTTGTCCGAACTGGTCGTTGGGCAGCGCATCGGCAAGGTGTTCGACGCTCCCGGTGGAAATCTCAGAATCGTGCTCGGTTCGGGTTCCAACCGGAAGCATCTGTTGATCTCACTTCATCCCGAAACATCGAGGATGATCCTCTGGTCCGATCCCCCCTCAGCATCCCCTGCACCAGGTGAACTGGCCACGGCACTGAGAGAACTGCTCTCTGGCGCACGCATCGAAAAGGTCGATCAACCCGGGGAAGATCGGGTGATGCGTTTGACCCTTTCCCGAGGCGGAAAATCGGCACCCACCCGTGAACTGATCGTCGAACTATTTGGCCGTCAGGGGCGGCTGGTGGTGATCGAGGGGGAATCACGTCGAGTTCTGCTGGTCACTGGTCGGGGCGGTGTGGGGCGAGGAGATCCTTACGAGTTGCCGCAGCGGGCGAGGGCTCCGGATGAGTCGGGCCCGGCGGCCACCTTGCCCTTTGATCCGATCGACGCGATTCCCATCGATCAGCGAGGTGGAGAGGCACCGATGCATCGGTGGCTCTTTCCAAGACTCGAGCAGCAGGAACATCAGTATCGTCTCCAGGCACTACTGAGAACGGAGCAACAGCAACTGAACCGGGCACTGAAACTGCTCCGAAGGCGAACTCGGAAACTAGATCAGGATCTGGAAGCGGGGGCTCTCTGGCAGCACTGGCTGAGAATCGGTGAACTGTTGAAGGGAAACATCCCGCGCCTTTCAAGGGGAATGAAATCGATCGAGGTTCAGGACTGGTATCAGGATGGTGCGCCCTTGGTCGAGATTCCACTAGAAGAAGATCGAACTCCCTTGCAGAACATCGAGCGTTGTTTTCGCCGTTCCCGCAAAGGAAAGAGATCGCTGGAGGTGCTGGGGGAGCGGCGGGCCGAGGCGTTGATCGCCATCTCTGAACTGGAGCCAGCAGTGGCTGCCATCGAATCCCTGCAACAACAGGAATCGCTCGACCAGGAATCGGTGGATCAGTGTTGCAAGGAGGCGCGGGAACTGGGTCGGCGATATGGCAAGAAGCGGCAGCAACCGAGACCCCAGTCCAAGGGACCGAACAAGTCCCC
>JAPKAM010000089.1 GCA_028825265.1 Planctomycetota bacterium | reverse complement strand
CCCATTGCCTGAACCCCATTGCCGTCTGCTCGTTGCCACGGCAGGATCCATGGAGCCGCCGAAAGCGATCGTTCGCCTGCATGAGAATCCAGCATGGCGACTAGATGCCCGAGCGTCAATGATTCCCGTCTTTGATAGAAATGGAGCGTGATATGTACCGCTGGCTTCACGGTCTCGCTGGCCTCCTTCTCTGTTGTCCCTGTCTCGTGGCAGATGCACCAGATCATGCCGCCCAACAAGAAGAGGCCTTTCGGAAACTCCACCAGGCCGAAGGCGGTAAAGCCGCCGCAGTCTCGGGTACGGAGGTCCAGATCGGCACCACCCGTGGCTATCTTTCGCTGCCAGAGAAGCACAGTGGGACTCGCCCCAAGACTCGCAGTGCAGTGATTCTATTTCACGAGTGGTGGGGGCTAAATCAAAACATCAAACTCTGGGCAGACCGACTCGCCAAAGAAGGTCATGCCGCCCTCGCCATCGATCTCTACGGCGCCAAGTCGACCACCAATTCGAAGGAAGCGATGGCGTTGATGCGTGGCGTCAAGAGCACCATCGCCGCCAGAACGATTGCCGATGCCCTGCGCTTTGTCCATCGTGATGAACGAGTCGATGCAGAGCGAGTCGGATGCATCGGTTGGAGTTTTGGCGGAACCTGGTCACTCAACGCCGCGATGAACCACCCAGGGATCGACGCCTGTGTCGTCTATTATGGCAAGACCAGCTCCGATCTGGACCAGATCAGCGGGATCGGCGGAGCGGTCCTCGGAATCTTCGGCAAGTCCGACCCCGGCATTCCACAGCAACAAGTCGACACCTTCAGGGCAGCACTCGAAAAGGCGCAGGTCCGCCATCAGATTTTCACCTTCGAAGCAGGGCATGGCTTCGCCAACCCCACGGGTAGTCGTTATGTCGCCGAGGCCTCGATGAAAGCCTGGATGCGGGTGCGCGAGTTCCTTGCGAAAGAGTTGCTCCCCGAGAAGAAGAAAGTCGGGGCGCAATGATGGATACCGATCCGGTGGGACTCCGGATCGTCGGAAACCTACTCGAGTCGGTGGCCGAAGAGATGGGAACCGCACTCGAACGCTCCGGGGTTTCGCCCAACATCAAAGAGCGGCGCGATCATTCCTGCGCCATCTTCGATGGGAATGCACAACTGGTCGCCCAGGCCGCGCACATTCCGGTCCACCTCGGAGCGATGCCGATTGCGGTCAAGGAGGCCGCCAGGCTGTGCCCGCTGGCAGAGGGAGACATCGTTCTCCTCAACGACCCACGTCTAGGTGGAACTCACTTACCCGACATCACCACGGTACAGGCCTTTCGTCTCGACCCGTCCGATGAACAGCCAAGCGCCTATCTGGCCACCCGAGCACACCATGCCGATGTAGGAGGAACGATTCCTGGCTCGATGGGGATCACTCGATCGTTGAAGGAAGAAGGGGTCGTGATCTCGCCGACCACCTGGGTTCGAGGAGGGCAACGACAACTCGATGTCGAAGATCGATTACTGAGCCAGATGCGTAATCGACCCGAGCGAATTGGAGACCTACTGGCTCAACGCGCCGCACTCGATGTGGGAAAACAGGGACTGCTTCGCATCATCAACAGAATCGGCCTCGACCCCCTCAAGGATGGATTCCGCAGGTTACAGGATGCTGCCGAACGTCATACCAGAACATTACTGAAGAGGATTCCAGATGGAACCTATCGTGCCACCGATCAACTGGACAACGATGGAATCGATGACTCACCGCTGACCATTTCGGTCGAGATCCGCATCGATGGTGGTCAAGCCATCTTCGATTTCACAGGCACCGCTGGGGCCTGTGAAGGTCCGCTGAACTGCAACAAAGCGGTGGTGCTGTCGGCGATCCAATACGTGATCAGGTCCCTCGCCGGAGAAGAAATGCCGACCAGTAGCGGCACACTCCGTTCGGTACAGGTGATCATTCCTAGTGGAAGTCTGCTCGACCCGCCTGAGGGAAGCCCGGTGGCAGGAGGAAATGTCGAGACTTCCCAGCGACTGGTCGATGTGTTGTTGCTCGCACTGACTCCGGCGCTGCCGGATGTAATCCCGGCTCAATCTCAAGGGACCATGAACAACTTGGTGATTGGAGATGATGCGGGTGCTTACTACGAGACGATCGGAGGCGGTTGTGGTGGTGGCCCCGATCGCATCGGGGCCAGTGGTCGACATGCACACATGACCAACACGCTCAACACGCCCATCGAACGGCTAGAACACTCACTGCCGGTTCTCATCACACAACTGGGTCTTCGAAAAGGCTCGGGAGGGGACGGACTTCATCGCGGTGGAGAAGGTGTCATCCGTGAATACCAATTGTTGGAATCGATGCAGGTTTCGATACTTTCTGATCGGCGAGTGCACGCTCCTTCGGGGATCGCCGGAGGGAAAGATGGACTTCAAGGAAACAACATCTTGATCAAAGATCACGGATCTCATTCCTTACCGGGAAAATGGCAAGGAGTGGTGGAAAAAGGGCACTCCATCCGTGTTGAAACTCCCGGTGGAGGCGGCTGGGGAGTCGCGCCCGATTAGGTATCCACACTCAAATCCCTGAGATACCATCTGGACGTCTCCATCGTGCAGAAAGTCGGACATGTCCATTCCACCCATCGAGCTCATCAATGTCACCAAAACTTATGGCGAATTCAAAGCCGTCGATGACATCTCGTTCACAGTTCCAGAAGGAACCATCTGCGGATTCCTCGGACCCAACGGGGCCGGGAAAACTACCAGCATCCGCATGATGCTCGACATTCTTCGCCCCAGTTCAGGGTCCATTTCGATTCTCGGCGCACCCAGAGCCCTCGATGTCCGCAGACGCATCGGATACCTACCCGAAGAAAAAGGCCTCTACAAAAAGATGACCGCGACGGCGATGATCGCCTACTTCGCCACACTCAAAGGGGTGCCCGCACGCGAGGCCAAAACCACCGCCGGTCAGTTACTAGAAAAGTACGGCCTTGGGTCATTTCAAAATCACAAGTGTGAAGCCCTCTCTAAGGGGATGGGACAGAAGGTCCAGGTACTGGCATCCATCGCCCACGACCCGGACCTGGTAATCCTCGATGAGCCCTTCAGTGGCCTAGATCCGGTCAACCAGGGTGTCATGGAGGAGGTGATCCGTGACATCCGGACCCGAGGTAAAACCATCCTCTTCTCCACTCACGTCATGTCTCATGCAGAACGAATCTGTGAACGAGTCGTCATCATGGCCGCCGGACGCCTGATCTTCGACGGCACCGTCGAAGAAGCACAATCGCTACTCCCAAGAAGAGTGCGTGTGCGGGGAGAAGGCGCAGCATCGACACTGGAACAGATGCACGAAGTGCTGAGCTCGAGCCCCTCAACCGATGGTCGAGAAGGAGTGGTGGAGTTGCGGCTACGGGAGGGCGCAGATCCTCAGAAGTTGCTCAAAAATGCCTTCGAAAAAAAGATCGCGCTGGAGATCTTCGAGGTGGTCGACCCCAACTTGCATGAAGTCTTCGTGCATCTAGTCGGCGAAGATGCCAGAGAGGCGGCCTTCCGATGATTCAGGTCTTCCGAATCGCACAACGTGAATACATGGAAAACGTCAAGACCAAAGGATTCTGGATCGGCATCATCATCTTCCCCATCTTGATCTGGATGATGATTGAACTCCCGAAGTTTCTCGAAGAGCAGGGCATTCCGACGAGACATCTGATCATCGTGGACAGAAGCGATGGCTCCGGCGACATCGCTCGCCAGCGGATCACTCTCCTCAATCGACAGAAGATCCTCGCAGGATTACAAAAGCACATGGCGGATGCGACCAAGAGCCAACGTGAAGAAAAGATGGATGAGATTGACCTCGATCCCGATCAACTTCTCGATCAACTAGAAGAGGGACTCGAGCGGCTCGGCAATCCAGATCTGGAAATCCAGCCGTTTCAACCCGATCAACTGGTCAAGATCGGCGACCTTCTCCCTGAACAGATGCTGCTCGATGACACCCAGTGGCGAAACCTCAAAAAACTACTCCTCAGCCAGTTGCCAGAAGACACCCCCGAATTCATCGAACCACCGCTGCGCTTCCAGGAGGTCTTGCTCCCCGACGGATACTCGCTGAGCAATAGTGATGAAGAAATCGAAGACCTGATGAGACCCTACTTGAGGTCAGAGAAAAATCTTAAGTTTGGCGAAGAAGAGGTGGAGCTCTTCGCCCTCTTGATCATCCCTGAGGATGTTCTCAAAACAAACACCCGGGTTCGCTTCTGGTCACCCAACCTCGCCGACAACGACCTCATCGATGGCATCCTCGACTCTCTCAGCGAGGAAGCGAGGCAGCTGGAATACAATCGCCGAGGGATCGAATCGAAGGATGTTGCCGAGGTCGCCTCGATGAAGGTACGGTCGGTCAAATTCAATCCCAACAAAAGAGAAGGCGATGAGAAGGTCGGCATTCGCGACAAGATTCGCCAGTATGCGCCGATCGGCTTCGTCTACATGCTGTGGGTGGCCATCTTTACCATTGCCCAGATGCTGCTCAACAACACCATCGAAGAGAAATCCAACCGCCTCATCGAAGTGCTCCTCTCATCGGTCACCACCACTGAGTTGCTGCTGGGCAAGGTGTTCGGAGTGGCAGCAGTTGGCGTGACGATGCAGTGTGCCTGGATCGGTTCGTTGATCGCCATACTGAGATACAAGGCTGGACCCTCAGCCACCTGGATCGCGGATCTGATCGCTGCGGTTATCACCCCAGAACTGCTGGGTGGGTTTGTCTTCTACTTCATCGCGGGTTATTTCTTTTATGCATTCCTGTTCGCGGGAATCGGCAGTATCTGCAACACCATCAAGGAAGCGCAGAACTTCATGAGTCCGTTGATGTTGCTGATGATGGTGCCGCTCGGGACCATGACCTTCATCCCTAATGATCCCAATGGAGCCATTGCCACGGCCTTGTCCTGGATTCCACCATGGACACCGTTTGTCATGATGAACCGGATGGCCGCGAGTCCTCCCGTATCGGAAATCTATGGAACCGCCGCATTATTACTGATCTCGGTATTGGTGGTCTTCTGGCTCTCTGCCAAGATCTTCCGCATAGGAGTTCTCCGAACTGGACAACCGCCGAAGCTGATGGAATTGTTCCGCTGGCTCAGGGGAACTCACTCATGACTGAAAATACGGGCCATCTACGTTTCTTATGGAACGGGCTCGGTTTTGTCGCTTTATCCCTTGGCGTGATCGGCATTCCGCTTCCGGTATTGCCCACCACCCCGTTTGTCATTCTGGCGGCCTATTTCTTTTCCAAGGGATCACCGCGGTACAGTCGATGGATCCAACAACACAAATATTTTGGCCCGATGGTTCAGAACTGGATGAAACACCGATCGATCTCTATGCGGTCCAAGATTCTCGCAACCGTCCTGATCGTTGTGGCCTTATCGATACCATTTTACTTCATGACTGAAGAACTAAATCCGCCATCGAAATGGGCCACCTTGATACTGGTGGCCATCGGCTGGTGCTACATCATGACTCGGCCGAACGGTCCTCAAGAAGAGTGATACAGACTTCCGTTTGCAGTTGCGAGGTAGGTGGCCAACGGGATCTCTTCCTGCTTGATGAAACCTTGAGCCGGCAACTGACCCTGGTTCACCATCTCCACCACTGCAGCGACGGAACAGGCCGTGGTCCAGCTGATGGCGCGCCACTCGACCCCGTCGATTTCAATCGGACGATACTGGCCGGTGAACTCCTCGCGCTGCAAGTTCCCATCGATGGTTCCTTCGACAGCGGCATGGACATAGACCACATCTTCTCTCACCGGAGGACAGGCTTCCGTGAGGATCCGCGCCGCTTCTTCACGATCGCGATGCATCCCTAGCTCATTGAGAAAGAACTGCATCTGCTGGCAGTGGCCGGGGTATCTCATCGTCTTGTAATTGAGGGTCTCGACCTTGCCTTGCCAGGTTTCGCACATCGTCCCCAACCCGCCGGATGTGGTGAATGCCTCCAGTTCCATGCCAGCGATGAAGACCTTCTCTACCGCCTCCAGAGATGGGACTAGGGCCCGCTCTCCTCGTGCGATCACCTCGCAATCATTGAGGTATTCATTGATCACTCCTGCGGAAGACCAGGTGAAGGAATATCCCAGTTCACCACTGGGGTGTTCCGGAAGTGCTCCGACTCGCAGTTCGATCGACCGAACCGTGTCAAATTTGGCGGCTAGGTCAGCCCCGACGATCCCGATGAAGCCGGGTGCCAAGCCGCATTGTGGGGCCAGGGCACTCTTGGCTGCCGGTGCCATCTCTTGGATGGCGTTGGTGGTTGGAACATCTTCGGTCAGATCAAAATAATGCACCCCACGGTCAAAAGCCGCCTGGGCCACCGGAAGATTGAAGCGATAGGGGAGGCATGAAACAACTCCCTGGCACCCTTCCAGAGCCTTGCCCAGCGCCACCGCGTCGGACACATCGAGTACCTGACTTGCGAATGGAAGGCCCTCTACCGGACGAGCATCTCCACCGTGGACATCGAAGCCGGATCTCTGCAGGAGAGTGCCCACCAGGCTTCCCACCTTACCCAGACCCACCACGAGTACCTTATTGATGATATTGCTCATCTTTGCTCCTTCCAGCAGCCGAACTGAAGTCGATCTCTCGAGTGCAGTATCCTATCGGCCATGCCCCCTCTGACAAGCAGACCGGACAGCAAAGCCGGCGGATCCGGGCCTGAATTGCCCCGAACCGCCGGCTCTCGACCTGTTTCTTGCGAATCCTTGGTCAGGTCAGATCCTCTGCTTTTGGATAGCATTTTCGTCCCGGACGACACTCCTGGGGGCACACATCATCTCCATCGGGCCCATGGTAAGCCATCGTTCGGAGGCAGTGAAAAAAGGCGGTGTCGGCAGTGAAGGAATCCTCAAAGGCGCTGCGACGATACTCGGTGTTGAGCACCATCGTCTTGGTGCGAAGACAGGGACACACATCTTCGGGAAGTAGTTCTGGTTTCTGCATCGCCATGCTAACCCTCCTTCTTCTCGCCGTTGAGGTTTCGAATCGCCTTGGCCATCAAGCCACGCAGCATCGGCACCTTGTAACCATTTTGCGACAGCGGATGAGCTCCTTCGCCGATCTTCTCCTGCAGCGCCTGAATACAATCGGCATCGAGAGCCCTAGAGCCGATGATTTCTTCCAGATCCGCCCGTCGTAATGGAGCAGGAGAGACCGCACCGAGGATCACTCGATGATCTCCACTGCGACCTCCACGTTGATAGAGCACAGTGACGCTGGCCTGCGCCCAGTCAAAACTCTGCTTCTCGCGCGCTTCGGCGTAACTCCACTGGTCGGTGCGATTCTTCGCCGGCAACAGTACTGCAGTGACGATCTCGCCAGGCTTCAGCGCCACCTCCCGGGTCGGATCTTGCTCGGGAGTCAGGAAGAACTGTTCCGCTTCCACCTGTCGCTTCTCGAGAGTTCCATCGCTCGACTTGGACTCGCTCGATTGGATTTCGATCGAAGCCCCGTAGGCGACCAGCACCGGTGCCATGTTGGAAGGATGGGTCACCGCGCAAACCTGATTGCCAAAGATGGCATGAAACTCGTTTTCGCCTTCACGTGCCCAGCAACCACTGCCACCATTCTTGGCACAGCTGTAGCCCTCATGACGCAGATACCAGCAACGAGGCTTCTGACAGATATTTCCACCGATGGTCGCCATGTTTCGGATCTGCGGGGTCGCCGCGTTTCCGATCGTCTCGACCAGCGCTGGAAATCCCTCAGCGACCAATCGGTTTGTGGCCACATCATCCATCGTGACCAGCGCACCAATCCTGATCCCCTGGCCCGTCGATGTGATCTCTCCCAGTCCTTCGATCCGCTTCAGATCCACGACCAAATCCGGAGTGTCGATGTACTCCTTGATGCGCGCCAGTAAGTCGGTGCCCCCGGCGATGAAGGGCACATCGACGCTCTTCTGCAAAGCACTGGCTTGCTCGATACTGTTGGGTAGAGCGACCTTAAATTGTCTCATAGCCGTGCTCCCTTCTTCTTCGGTTGAACCACGGGGGTTTCCTGAAGTGCAATCGCCTCCAGTACCCTACGGGGGGTGATGGGAAGTTCGAACACCCGCACCCCGATCGCATCGGCGACCGCATTGGCCACCGCAGCGGCAGTCGCCACGATGGGAGGTTCTCCGAGACCCATCACCTGTGTGTTCGATTTTCCGTTGTAGACATCGATCAGCACCACGTCAATTTCAGGGCAATCCACGGAACCGAGGATCTTGTAGTTTTCCAGATCGTCATTGAGCATCCGACCCTTGTGTCGGTCCATGATTCGCCGTTCATGAAGGGCGAAGGAAACTCCCTGGATGACACCGCCTCGAACCTGACTTTCGGCAGTCATCGGATTGATTAACTTCCCGGCGTCTGCCACCGCGACCATCTTCTTGACCCGAACCACACCCGTCTCCATGTCGACTTCCACCTCTGCCGCCTGAACGCCGGCATTGGTATCGGAGAAACCGGCATAGTTTCGCCTCGGGCGCGCCTTCAACACCTCGATGGCATCGTCGTCCATCAAGGAGCAAGCGTCTTTGAAGGAAAGCCCCGTATCGCTGCCATCGTTTCGAATCACCTTGGCCTTGCGTAGATCCAGATCAGCGGGATCCCAGCCCTTTCTCTCAGCGACCACCGCCAGCAGTTCCTTCTTGGCGTGGTGTGCCGCGAGTCTTGCGGCGGGAGTCAAAGTTCCGATGGTGGTGGAGCCACCGCTCATCGGGCCCTGCGGATCATTGGTATCGCCAATCCGGGTCGAAACCATTTCCAGGGTTATGCCCAGTTCCTCTGCCGCCACCATCGCCATCACCGTTCGAGTGCCGGTGCCGATGTCCTGGGCGCCGTTTCTGACCTCCACCGCCCCGTCCTTGGAGATTCTCACCAGCACGCTGGCTCCGCCGCCCCCGGCGGAAAACCACAGGTTGCTGGCTATTCCCACTCCACGACAGATGGGGGCCGCTCCACCTCGAACTCGGGGCAAGTCCCAGCCGATCCGCTGCCGGGCAATGTCATACTCCGCACCCCGAATCGGGTGGTCGTCATTTCTTTTGCGGAACTCGATAGGGTCGAGCCCGCCGATGGAGTGTGCCGCCATATCCATCATCTGCTCGAGGGCGACCGAACCCTGCGGCCAGCCGGGAGCCCGATGAGCCTTGGCACCTCCGCAATTGGTTCGCACCCCGTACTCGACCTTGTCGATTTCTCCCAGCTTGTAGATTCCATCATTGTGAGCGCCGGCGCCGCCGATGCCGCTTCCCGGGGTTCCCCAGCTGCGAATCTGAAGTGCCTGGATAATTCCATCCTTGTTCACTCCCATGCGCATCTTCTGCAAGGAGTCCGGTCGATTTCCAGCACTGGTTTGCTCGCCCGCGCGATCCAGCATCATCTTGACCGGAACTGCCGCTTCCTTGGCCAGCAAGGCTCCGATGACTCCCTCGCGACCCGCCGAAAACTTCGATCCAAATCCTCCTCCAACGTACTCCGACAATACTCGGCATTCGCCCGCCTTGACCTGGCCCCAGTCGCTGGTCATCTCGCCACGAAATCCGAAGGTCGCTTGGGTCGATGCCCAGCACACCAGTCTTCCATCTTCCCAGCTACAAACAGCCCCGTGAGTTTCCAGCGGAGCATGCGTCTGAACCTGGGTGCGAAAAGTGCCTTCGACCACCGAGTCTGACCCTGCGAGGATGGCATCGACTTCCTTTTCGCGGCGGGCCATCTGCTCCACCACCTGGCGGTCGGCGTCCGGGTTTGAATTCTGGCCACGGCGACGACCGCGGGTACGAGGGCTGACTCGCTGGACATTTTCCTGATCGCCTCGACCCACCTGAGGAGCACCCTCTGCCATCGAGGCATCGATGGTGACGCAGTGCTCCTTCAGCTGGTAATCGACCTGGATCGCACGCATTGCAGCATCCGCCTGTTGCTCTGTATCTGCAGCGATGGCCGCCACCTCAGCCCCGGCATAACGAGCGCTAGAGTCCTCGAAGGTGTCGGGCACGGTCAAGGCTGCACGAACCCCTGGCATCTTCCTGGCGGCCGTCAGGTCGACGGCGAGGATCTCGGCATTTCCGTGGGGACTCCTGAGAATCCTGCCATGAATCAATCGGTCGGGGCGCTGGTCCTGAGAAAACTTCGCCGTGCCGGTAACCTTGGCCACGGCATCGAGACGAGGCTTACGCTGGCCGACGACGTCAAGCGGCTGATCCGGTTGCCAGGGAGGAATATCTCCATCCTGGAGCCGCACCGTCAGGTCGTGGAACTGGTCCCCGAAGCCAACCTGAATAGTGATCTCTTCTGCCATCACTTCCCTCCCTTGCGGGAGGCGTGCTCGACCGCCTCGATGATGTTTTGATAGGTGCCACAACGACAGATGTTGCCGGCGATTCCCTGACGGATCTGGTCACGGTCAGGAGTCGGATTCTGATTCAACAAAGCGGTGCAGGAGACCACCATTCCCGGGGTACAGAAACCGCATTGCAGGGCATCCTTCTCGACAAACGCCTGCTGTAAATCGGTCAGGTTTTGCGGCGTGCCGATCCCCTCGACGGTAGTGATCTCACGCCCCACCGCATCGATGGCCAGCATGCTACAACTATCGACGATGCGGCCGTCCAGCAACACGGTGCATGCTCCGCAAGAACCGCGATCGCACACTCTCTTGGTTCCGGTCAATCGGTGATATTCGCGGAGCATGTCGAGCAGGGTGGTGCTGGGTGGAGCCTCGATCTCACGGCTCACCCCGTTGACCTTCAGAGTGATGGGGATCGACCCTGGCCCGAGGATTACCGGGTCGTCACTGACCTCATGGCCCGCATCGACCACCGACGGGATCTTGGCCACGGTCACCACCGCTGCTGCCGCTCCTGCACCCTTGAGAAAGTGCCGTCGGGAGACTCCTTCAGGCGATTCTTCCGCTCTCTTGTCCATCTATCCTCCAAGTCGCTAGAGACTCAGGAGATCGTAGCGGCGAGGAGACGGATCAGATAGGAGCGGGATGCCAGGGAAGGAGCCGATGGGGGCCTGATTCTGGCGGTTTCCAAGAAAACAGGCCGCCGGGGTTACCCCCGACGGCCTGATTTGGTTTGCAGACAAAAAAGTCTACTTCGCAGTTACCTTAGTAACTACGACGAGGCGGGCCACTGGCTCCACGCTCTGGACGAGGCTTGGCCTCGCTGACGCGGACGCTACGGCCATCCATCTCGCTACCATCAAGTGACTCGATGGCACTCTGCGCGGAGTCATCACTTTCGAAGGTGACGAAACCAAAGCCTTTGCTACGACCCGACTCGCGGTCCATCACGACCACCGCATCGGTGATGTCGCCACAGGACTCGAAGTGAGTACGAAGCTCGTTATCGCCAACTGCCCAGGGAAGACCCCCGACAAAAATTCTGTTACCCATTTTCTCCCTCATCTCTCCCGCAGCCCCGACCGAAATCGAGGAAAGCAACCGGGGAGCATATGGCTGCTCTACGGACACAAAGCCGGCTTATGCCGGACGGAACACAAAACGCCCCTGACCACAAAACGACACAGTGTCGTCCGTGGAGTGGACGGTAAAAACATTA
>JAPKAM010000185.1 GCA_028825265.1 Planctomycetota bacterium | reverse complement strand
ATGAAGCGGAACGACTATGCCTCGGCAGCCACCTGTCCGTCTCCGGCGGTAGTTGGAAGGCGGTCGCAGAAGCGCAAGAACTGAAGATACGATCACTCCAAATCTTCACCAAGAACGCCAGTCGCTGGGTACAACGCCCGATCGAGCCAAAGGACGCTGACCGATTTCGAGAGGCCGTGATCGAGTGGGGCTCTCACCCGATCAGCAGCCATGATTCCTACCTGATCAACCTCGCCTCCCCCAAGGAAGAACTGTTCCAGAAATCGATCGATGCCTTCACCGATGAAATCGAACGGGCCCAGTTGCTGGGTCTCGATTTCCTGGTGATGCATCCGGGCGCACATGTGGGGAGTGGAGTCGACAGCGCCATCGAGCGCATCGCTGCAGGCATGCGAGAATGCTTCCAGCGGGTACCCCATCAGAAGACCCGGATCCTGCTCGAGAACACCGCCGGTGGCGGCACCACGATGGGCCGTTCCTTTGATGAGTTGAGTGACCTGTTGACGGCGATCGACACTCCGGAACGAACCGGTACCTGCCTCGACACCTGCCACATGTTCGCCGCAGGTTACGAACTGCGTACTGCAGAGGGATACCAGGAAACGATGAAACAGTTGGACCGCACCATCGGTGCCCGACGCGTCTTCGCCTTGCACCTCAACGATAGCAAGGGAGATCTGGGCAGCCATCTCGATCGTCACATGCACATCGGCGCGGGGCTGATCGGAAAGAACGGCTTTGAACAGGTGATGCATGACTCTCGTTTCGATGGAGTGCCAAAGATCCTCGAAACGCCCAAGGAAGATGACATGGATCGACAGAATCTGGCGCTGCTGCAGCGCATTGCCCGAAAGAAGTCACACGATGAGTGAAAATTCAGCTCCCGATGAAAGCGAGTGGGTGGTACTCCTCCAGGGAGGCACCGCCGGCATCCGAAGTGCAGCACAAGTCCTCGATTTGGCGGGTGTGATTCCGCGCGTGACCGCAGCACCGGGCGGCTGAGGGACCAAATTGATCCTCGCGGTCGCGAAGGATGAAGCCCCCACCGCTGTCGCCCTGTTGCAGGAAGCACAACAGAAACAACAGGCGGAAGAAGATCGTGATACTGACCACGGGCAGAACCCCGTGCCGGAGGGCTGCTGTCCTGCCTGCGGATCCCCCCTCCCCAAGGATCCAGAAACATGTCCCGATTGTCAGCTGCGGCTGCGCTGATCATCAAAGCTCCTGCCCTCGGACTTCCAACAACGATGCGGCCATCTCTGCCGTTCGAAAATCAACATCGCTGGCCTGGATCAACTGCTGAAACCCGCTCCGATCGCTAATCGGCCAGCTCAGGGCGCAGATGCGCAATGCCGTTCCTCGCACCGACCGGGAAGGATCGGTCTCGGCGACCCATCTCAATGTCTCTACCCAGTTGGGCGGAAAACGATCTCCCCTGCCGATGCCTCCCTGGCTGCCGTACAGCACCAGATTTCGGTACGCCACCGAGTCGAGCGATTCTCCACGCTGATAAACCATTTGTTGAAGATCGAGATGAGTGGCTCGCGAAAATCCAGCCAGTAGAGCCGAACCGTGATACTCCTGGTTCAGCATTACGTCGGCGGCCTGATCGAGAAAGCGCGGCAGTTGGTCCGCTGAAATACGGCGAAGCACCGCTTCCAGCAGCGGCACTTGCAACGACTCATCGGCTTGATGGATCCAAGCGGCAGCGGCACCGGCATCATCCACGAGCGACGAAACCACCGTTTGCTGTGCCAACAGGCGAAGTTCTGGAATCGTCGACTGGAGCCATTCACCGGCAATCGCCAACGCCTCCGGATCCGCACTGGCCAGACTCATCTCGATCATCTTCAGTAACCGAGTGGTCATCGTTTGTTCGAGCGGCTTCTGGCCCGCGGTGAATTCCATCATCGAGGCCAATTCGATGGCGTGCCACGGTTCCAGCACCCCTTCCATCTGCATAAATCGCGGGAAGGACTTGGCCCGCTGATCGCCAGAAATCCACAGATCGGCCATCGCAAGGATGGTCCCCCCTCGATCGAACCAGAGCGAAGCCCACTCCCCGGCTATCGCTTCATTTGTGAGATCATTTCCAGCACCATTTACATGGCCAATCGCATGACCATTTGCAAGATCCTCGCCTAGAACACCTCCTTGAACACCGCCTAGAACATCGCCGAATACATCGTCGAAAACATCGTCGAGTTCATTTCCGATGGAAAGCGCCATCGCCAGCGCCACCATCAACGCATCCTGCTCCTCTTGCCCCCCCTCCGACTCCAGCAACAAGGTCAACAGTTGGTCTCCCATCCCCGACTGCGCCAGCAGCAACGCAGCCAGCGCCGGTGCCGGATCATCCTGGGCTCGACCGGCAGCGATCAATCGATCGAGGGGATCTCGCCAGGGTGGCTTCTCTGCGCTGCTGGGAGTCGCCAGCACTTCGGCTGTTGTCACTGCCACTGCGGACACCCCATCCCCCAGCACTGCGTCATCGACCGTCAGCACCGCGGCACGATCGGAGAACAGTTGAAGTGATGGGGACACG
>JAPKAM010000088.1 GCA_028825265.1 Planctomycetota bacterium | reverse complement strand
CTATTCCTGAGTGCCCGTGGGCATCACCAAGTCACTCCGCTTGTAGCTCTTTTGATGAATGACTTGCCCGTTCCCGCGGATCAACTGGCAACGCATCTGCGGGTCAGCGGTCGTGCCATCCGCCTCGACATACAAAAAGACGTTTTTTTCTCCCCCATCGAAAACCAGTGAAGGATGGGGAGCATTGGCGGATGCAATCACTGAGTTGGCCAGGGGCGATGTGATCCACTCATCGAGGCGATATCCGGCCCCCTCCTCGGGAGGGTAAGAAAGATGACGACAGCGATGGATATCACCGGTGACCACCAACACGCCCGAGATGGAGTGTTCCTTGATGAGATCAAGGAGGGCCTGGCGTTCATGAGGGTAATGGCCCCAGTGATCAGTTTTCGTCGGTCGAACCGAGCCATTGAAGATCATTCCACAGGTGATGATCTTGAACGGAGCCCGTGATTCTTGGAGACCTCGTTGCAACCACTTCCACTGCGATGACCCGAGCAGAGTTGGCTTGTCCCGATCAAAGGGCGATGGCTCTGTCTGGCCAAACCAACGCGTATCGAGAATAAAGAGATCGATCGGTCCCATCGAGTGCTTGGAGTAGATCCCGGCTCCAGCGCCATCTCCGATCGGCCCCAGTGCGTGGTATTCAGAAAAAGCCTGTCGAGAGTTTTCTCTGCCCGGAATCGTTCCGACCGAATCATTCTTTCCGTAGTCATGATCGTCCCATGTTGCCAGAACCGGAATTCTACGAATCAAAGTCGCGATGGGGGGTTGTTGCCAGAACTTCCGATACGCGGTCCGCTGCAATTCCAAATCGGTGGTGTCGATGTAGGGAGTGTCTCCAATGAGCACCAGAGCCTGAGGTTCTTTGGCGCCGATCTGTTGCCAGATCTCATCTTTTCCGTAATGTTTCGGACTCGCGCAAGAACCAAAGACAAGGGTCGCCCGGCCATTCTTCAGTGGGGGTCCGACAATCACCTGGTCCGCTCCCACCGCGACCGGCACACCGTCCAACAGAACTCGATAGCGATATCGATGACCAGGCTTCATCTGCGTCTTCAATTGCAGTTCGACCGTCAAATCCCGCTCCACGGTTGCGACAGCAGTCGCGGTGGCCAGCTCCGTTCCATCCGCATCGACCAAAATCGCTTCGACCTTTTGGCCCACTTCCATCGCACGACACCAGAGCCTCACTTGATCCGCTTCGACGGTGCCGACCATCGGTCCCGCACTTAGGCCAGAACTGCGGCTAGAACTGTGGCCAGCGACCCCCTCCGCCAGCCCATCCGGCCCAGCCACAACACTCCCTGGCTGTGCCAGTAACACGCCACTCAGAATCAAAATCGAGAAGATGACCCACCCCCAAAAAAAAGATGACGATTGTCCGATACCTGGATGTACCGGATGGGGCGGCTCAGGCTATCCTCTACCTCGAAATGAGGGTCATGATCCGCAATGAGCCGGGAGCGATACGCCTCTTCTTGCTGGGGATGGCGGTGCTGATACCTGCGGTGTGGCTCGATACAAGCCTCACCGGCGGTGATGAGTATCGTAATACCTTTCGAACGGCACTGGAAACATCGGCCAGCGAAGACTGGACCATTCCAACCCTCGACCAGCAACCCAGACTTCGCAAGCCCCCTCTTTACTACTGGTGGCTCGCCGCTTCCATCGAGTGGTTTGGATCGAGTCCTCTCTCGTTACGCATCTGGGGAATCGTCAGCGCCGTCCTGTTGGCACTGGTCGCCGCCGCCATCGGCAGGAAGTCATCGGGAACCTCTGGCGTTTTGATCTTCGTGATGTTGATCGGAACCATCGGACTCGCCACGGAATCGCGCCGTGCAATGCTCGATGTCCCGATGGCCTTCTTGTTACTCCTCTCGGTCGAACGAGGATTACACTGGCGTTCTCATGGGGGACCCTGGCGAGCCGTGACCGCCGGAATCTTGTTGGCCATGGCAACCCTCATCAAGCCGACTGCACTGCTCTTTGGGGCCACTGCCCTGATCAGCTTGTTTCTCCTCGGAACGAGGAGATCTCCTCACGCAAAGCTCCATCACCTGCTGTACATGATGGGGGCGCTGCTGATGGTGGCGCTGCCGTGGTGGGCCCATGTATACCAGCAGTATCCAGACCTTCTCCAGAGTCGCTGGACCGAACAGATCGCCCATCGTGAGCTCACCTGGTTTCATCCCGAGGCACTCCCTTCGCTACTCGGTGGACTGCTGGGCCTAGTTGTGCCGTGGTCGATCGCATCGATCTTTGCGCTGGTCAGTTTCAGCCGCCGCAAAGAAGCGGGACTGGAAAATAACGAACGCTGGATGGTGTTGTGGGTGATCCTCTCGGCACTTCCTTTCCTGTTCATGAAAACATTCGAACGTTACCTGATTCCGCTGTTGCCGGTGATGGTGATCCTCACCGCCACATACCTCCAAGACCTCGATCCTCAGCGCAGGATCAAACAGCTGCGAACTGCGACCATCCTGCTGGGGATCCCCTGCTTGCTAGTCGCCGCCTTCGTCGGTTGGTTCCAATGTTCGCCACTGGCCACTGGCATGATCGGTGTTTCGTGTCTGCTGATGTGGTGGACTGCCAGTCAGGATCGATGGCTCGGTTGTGCTCTTTGCTCTGCTGCACAACTGGCCATCGTGATGGGCATCGCGCTGCCATCCATCGGCATCGGGGCGCTACCGACGATTCCAACCGCCTGCATAGATTCCCGCTTCGCAACGGTCGGAATTGACCTGCTGCCCACCTTGAGCCTGCATCAACAAATGGCAATTCCAATCCTCAAGCCGGATGTGGCCTCGATGAAACAAAAACTTCCGGCGCAGAAATCGACCTTGTTCCTGATGGACACACAGTTGGCGGCCACCACGAATGCATTACAGATTCTCGGTCGGAAATCGAGGTCTGTCGCAAACTTCAGTCTGTTCCGATCGAGGAAGATCTACACCCGTTTCCCGCGAGCCGATGCGACAGCGGCGGACTGGCGACAGGCGCTGCAAGAGAGATCTCTGGATCGCCTGCGCATTCCATGCACGATACTGCTGGTGGAAGCTCGGGAGGATCACTGATGAGATTTCTGTGGCTACTCATCTGGCTCTTTGGAGTTTCAGGATGCGGGCAAGAAAACCCTCAGGCTCTTCGCTGGCTGGTCGCCTCCAGCACTGCAGAGTGTGCCCGCCAGATTGCCAATGAGTTTCAACAAAGCCGCGGAATTACAGTCGAGGTGATCAGTGCTTCCAGCGGATCGCTGGTGCGACAGGTCGAAAATGGTCTGCGAGCCGATGTCGCCCTGCTCGCCAGCGACGAATGGATGAATCGACTCGAATCGGTCCGACCCATCGCTGTAAAAACTCGTCGTGTTCCTTTTGGAAACCGGCTGGTCATCGCAACTCGCAGCCGTTCTGTCGCGAGAGCTCCCATTTCGCTGGAGGGGAATCCACCGGCTGGACGATGGGTCATCGGAATCCCATCCTCGGTACCGGTCGGCATGCATGGCAAAAAAGCGCTTCAAAAACTGGGGTGGTGGGCAGATGTAAATCCGAGGGCGGTGCGAGCCGCCAACTCCAGGGCAGCGGTGACTCATGTCAATTCCGGAACGGTCGATCTCGGCTTGATCTGGGCCAGCGATACCAGCGAACAGTGCCAAGTGCTGGCGGAAATCCCATCGCACCTGACCGGTCCGATCGCCTACCACGCAGCTCGCCTCAGTCAAAAACCAGGATCTCAACAGTTGCTCGATGCGATTTGTGATTCGCCACTGTGGATCCATCGCGGATTCATTCCGCCGCCAGCGCAGGAGTCGAACCGATGAGCTTCTCTGCCGCAGAAATGGAAGCGCTGATCATCTCGCTTCGGGTGGCCCTTCTTTCAACCGCCATCGTCGCCATTCCGGGAGTCTTCCTCGGCTGGCTACTGGCAAAGCCACCATGGCGAGGAAGAGCACTGGTCGATGCCGTGGTGATGTTGCCACTGGTGCTTCCGCCGGTGGTGGTCGGTTGGGGATTGTTGATGTTGCTTGGAAGCCGTAGTCCGTTCGGAATTGATATCGCCTTTTCCGGACTGGCGGCGGCCATCGCGGGTGGAGTGGTGGGATTACCACTATTGATTCGTGCCTCACGCATCGGCTTCGAGTCGGTCGATTCACGACTGGAAGATGCCGCCAGAACCCTGGGTATGAACCGCCTGCAAGCCTTTGCAAAGATCTCGCTGCCGCTGGCGGCGCCGGCCATCGCCCAGGGATTGATCCTGTGCCTGGCCAGAAGCCTGGGAGAGTTCGGAGCCACCATCACTTTTGCCGGAGCGATCCCGGGATCCACCCGAACCTTACCGTTGATGATCCATGAACAACTTCAAGCACCCGGTGGCGATCAACTGGCGATGCGATTGGTCCTATTCTCTGCGCTGATTTCCCTGGCAGCGATGGCGACGAGCGAATGGCTGGCGCGCAAGGTTCGCAGTCGAAACGGAGCGCAACGATGAAGTCGATGAATTCACTGAAGTCGCTGAACTCGGTCTTGTCCTTCGATCTGCAACTCGATTGTGGAGATCACTCCATCAGCGCTGCAGCGACGCTGGATACGGCTTCGACCGGATTATTGGGACCTTCTGGCTCGGGCAAGACGACCCTTTTGCACGCCATCGCCGGCCTCGTCTCGCCGCTTCGTGGACGAATCCAGATCGGAGAAGAGGTACTGTTCGATTCCGCAGCTGGAATTGATGTCCCGCCAGAGAAGCGGCGAATCGCGGTGCTGTTCCAAGATGGAAGGCTCTTTCCCCACTGGTCCGTCCGACGGAACATCGAGATCGGCTCATCCGCCACCACCGAAGACCAACAATTCGTCGTTGAAATCGTTCAGTTGCTCGAACTGGCTCCGCTGCTGAATAGAATGCCCGACACCCTTTCCGGAGGCGAAAAACAACGGGTGGCCCTGGCGAGAGCACTCGCCATGAAACCGCGCTGGCTACTCCTCGATGAGCCTCTCAGTGCGCTCGACAGCCGACTCAAGAAACGCATCTTGCCTTTTCTGATACGGATCCGAGATCATTTCGATATCCCAATCCTCCATGTCAGCCACGATGTCAGCGAGTTGATTTATGTTTCCGATACGCTTCTCCACCTGACCGACCACCAACTGGTGGGGCCCAGCAGTTATCAGGAGTTGCTGCTGAGCAGTTGCCCGGGCCAAATTGAAGCGATGAACATGCTCTCGGCAACCGTCGAGATCAACGACCACGGCGAGGCGCGACTTCGCTGCGGAGAGTTGGTGTTGATCTCGACCGCAGAACTGAAGCCAGGAAACCACTTGGCGACGGTTCGCATCGCGCCCTCCGAAATTGCCATTTCTACCGGCAATCTTGGCAATATCAGCATCCGAAATCGAATCCAGGGAACGGTCACTCGGATTCATCCATGGGGCCGGTCTTGCCTGGTGGAGATCGACGCAAAACAGCGTTTACTGGCTGAATGCACCGAAGAAAGCTGTCAAAAGCTGGGCCTCGAAAAGGGCCGAGAGGTGACCATACTCATCAAGGCTTCGGCGGTTCATCTGTTCCTAAATCGGTGATCCAGACGCGGCCGATTGCGAAACGATTCCTTGACCCGACCGCTTCTGGAGACTCCGATGTCAACCGGAGGTTCTCATGCTCTCAACGATCTTACTGATACTCACCCTGGCCAGTTCCACTGCTGTGATGCCGGGTCCAGACCCGCTGAGCCACGGCTCCACTGGAGATGAATTCGAGCCCACCTGGGAATCGCTGGATACGCACAAGACCCCCGACTGGTTCAACGATGCCAAGTTCGGCATCTTCATTCACTGGGGTGTCTATTCGGTACCCGCCTTCTGTGACACCAGCACTTACTCCGAGTGGTATCAATACTGGTACGACACCAATAGCCACGGCGGCAAGGTCAAGGATTTCCACCACCGGGTTTATGGCGAAGATTTCAAGTACCAGGATTTCGCTGCCCAATTCAAGGCGGAACTATTTGATCCAGCCGAGTGGGCCAGCATCTTCCGCAAGGCTGGAGCGAAGTACATCGTCATCACCAGCAAGCACCATGACGGTTACTGCCTCTGGCCCAGCGACATCGCCAGTGAAGTTCGAGGTTATCCGTGGAACAGTGTCGAAACGGGACCCAAGAGAGATCTTCTCGGAGACCTGTTTGCAGAATGTCGCAAGGAAGGTGTCCGCCCGGGACTCTATTACTCCTTCATGGAGTGGAATAGCCCGATCTACACCAACGACCGTCCGCGATATGTCGACGAGGTGATGATTCCGCAGATCAAGGACATCATCACGCGATACCAGCCCGATGTATTCTGGCCCGATGGAGAATGGGACTATCCCGACACCGATTGGCGTTCGACCGAAATTCTCGAATGGATCTACGAGAACTCAAAGAACCCCGACGAAATCGTGGTCAATGATCGCTGGGGTAAGGGACTACGAGGGCAGGTGGGGGACTACACCACCACCGAATACGACAACCTAGGAAACTCATCTGGCAAAGGAATGAGAAAAGAGCGCCCCTTTGAAGAATGCCGCGGCATCGGCCACTCCTTCGCCTTTAACCGGGCAGAGAACTACGACATCTACTCTTCTCGCACCGAGTGCATCCAAAAGCTGATCGACCTGGTTTCCAGAGGCGGCTGCCTGCTTCTCGACATCGGCCCCGACGATGATGGAACCATTCCACTGATCATGGTCGACCGATTGCTCGCCATCGGACGCTGGTTAGATGTGCATGGAGAATCGATCTACGGCACCACCCGAGGAGCGTTGCAAAACCTCTCCTGGGGCCGCACCACCACCAAGGATCATCAACTTTACCTGCATCTCTATCAGTGGCCCGAAAACGACTTACTGACCGTGCCTGGACTGGTCACTGGAATCAAAAATGCGGTGTTGTTGGGAGATCGTGTCGACGGACGACACCTTCCCATCGAACGATCGGACGGTGGATTTCCGATGATCTCCCTGGCCGGACTTCATCCGAATCCACATGTATCGGTGATCCGGCTCGAGTTAGATGGCCCTGCAGTCGTGGACAATGCTTTCCGACCCAACAGCAAAGGCGTGCTCAAGTTGCACGCATCGAATGCACAGATCGAGGGCGGCAACCTGCGCCTCGAAAATCTCCACAGCCCCGAGTTGGAGGACGAACCCAACCTGGGCTACTGGACCGACACATCTTCCACCGCCAGTTGGACCGTAGTGACCGTCCCAGGGCAGAAGTACAAAGTCGATGCACTGTGCGCGGTCAAGTCAGCCTCCATTGGTGGCCATCTGTCGATTCAGCTGGGAGCCAACCGATCGAGCCACAACATCGTTCAGGGAACCGGCGGTTGGAATCAATTCGAGTGGCAGGATTTCGGCGAGATCACCGCCACCAGTAACCGGGACCATCTGACACTGAAAGCCCTCGAAGTGGGACCGGAAGCGTTGATCAACATCCGCCAACTGGTGCTGACACCGATCGCTCAGGAGTGAGAGTCGGTGGAACGGTTTTTCGGAGTCAACTTTTTCTCGATCAGGGCTGAATAGCGATAGAGAACGGGCACGACCAGCAACGTCATCATCGTGGCCACCATCAACCCGGAAACAAACACCGTGGCAAATGGGCTCCACCTCACATCGAAGTGGGGGATGCCGATGGCCATCGGTAGCAGCCCCGCGATCGTCGACACCGTAGTCATGATAATCGGTCGCATCCGTTCATGACCGGCGAGACGGAGAGCATCATCGAGAGCGCGTCCCTCGGATCTCCTGCGCTGGATGAAATCGACCAACACGATGGCATCGTTGACCACGATACCGGTCAAACCCACCATTGCGATCGCGCCCAATATCGTGATGTACGACCTCTCCGCCCTAATCATTCCAGCAGGAAGCAGATCGGAGAAGAGCGCCAGTAGAGACATGACGATCACCACGCCGGTGAACGCAAATCCAACATTACTGAGCACCACTAAAGGATGGATGAAGGAGCGGAATTGCGTCGCCATGATCAAGTAGATGATAAAAATGGCAATCCACAGGGCCACCAAAAGACTCTCGAAAGAACGCTGAGTTCCTTGAGCCTCTCCTTCATAACTGAAGGAAACACCCGCCCTCGAACGGACCTCTGCTCCCAGTTCCTGATCGATGATAGAGGCGACCGTATCGGAATTGACGATGGCATCGGGAGTCAGGTTTCCATTGATGTTGACCGACCTCTGATAATGGCGTCGACGAAGGATCCCCGGTTCGCTGGCCCCACTGACCGATCCCACTTCGCCGAATCGGAGCACTCCACCATCTCGGCCTCGGGTCAAAGGCAGGTTGAGAAGCAGGGTTGGATCCGCCACAGCATCTTTCATGAACCGAACTCGGATCGGAATCTCATCATCCGCGCGAAGGTAATCGCCGGCGTAAATGCCATCAAAGGCCCCCGCCACGAACAGCCGAAGCTGAGCCGGGTCGAGCCCGTGAATCGACAGAGCGCGTTGATCAGGAATGAAGTTGATCGCTATCGTCTCTTGATCAAGATCGCTGGTTAAATCCACCACTCCTTCGAGTCGACCCCCGGGACGCGATTCTTCGCCCAGCAGTCGATAGGTGCGGCGAGCGATCTCGTCGACTGCGTCCAGGTCACTACCCTGAATCCTGACGGTGACCGGCGCGCCCAGCGGTGGACCGTCCTTCTGTGCCGTGATCTCCAGTTTGACGCCTTTGGCAAGCCACTTGTCGACCATCTGGTCACGCAGAGCCGCGATCGCATCGTTGGAATCCGCGAAAACACGCTCATCTCGAAGTGGGAATTCCGCCAGGATCAAACCGACCTGGTGACTGAACTGCGGTCGGTAGGTGGAGTCCAATTTCATTCCCGAGAGACCCACCGCAGCCTCTACATATCCGGTCGCCCGAAGTTCCATCGACAACTCACGAACGATGCGGTCCGTCTCCTTCAGTCCTGTGCCCGGCGGCGTATTGACTGCGATGTTGAGGATCGACGAATCCTCTGGAAAGAACACCAGCTTGAGCATTGGTCGCATGCCAAGCCCCGGCCCGATGACACTCTGAGTGAGGACTCCGATCGCACCGACGAACAATAACGCAGCGATGATGAGGACGATGAGACCGTGTTTCAAATTCCACAGGAAGATCTTGTCGTACGCGCGAGATAACTTGCCCGAGAACCCTTGGCGCAGAAGGTATTTATTGACTCCCTCGGACTCCTCCACGATATCGACCGGCTCCTGACCCAGCAAACGATCGAGATCGTTGACATGGGACGGCAAGATGATCAAACACTCCACTAGGCTCACCGCCAGTGCAGTGGCAACGCTGATGGGAAGGATGGAAAAGAAGTCACCGACGGTTCCCGTCATCAAAAGCATCGGCAGAAATGCGGCCACCGTAGTCAAAGTTGCAGTGGTGACGGGAATGATGACTTCTCGAGTGCCTTCGATGATGGCATCGCGTGACTTCTTGCCCATCTCCCGATGTCGACGAATGTTTTCGAGAACGATGATCGCATCATCAACAATGATCCCCACGGTCAAAACGAAGCCGATCAAACTCACTTCGTTGATGCTTCTGTCGGTGGCATAAAAGACGATCAACGTGCCGAGTAATGCGAACATGATTCCGCTGACGGTCAGAACAGCAGATCGGCAAGTGAAGAACACGAACAGTGCTAGTGAACCGAGCGCCACCAGCTCCATCGAAAGATCCTGGCTAGAAGCAACCACCACCGTAGAGATGACGGTCAGCAACAATGCCACGGCAGATGATGAAATGCCCTTCTTGCTGAGGAAGAAGTACAGGCTAGCAATCACCAGACCCATCGCCAGAAAGAGACTGTCGTGAAGCACCGACATCGAGTCATTGATCTTGCGAGTCGAATCGAGGATCGCATGCATCTCGAACGGTTCCTTGGTATGAGACGCCTTGAAATCCTCCATCGCCTGGAGCACATCGTTCCGAACCATCTTGGCATTGGAGAGACCGTCCTTGAGGACCCGACAACCGATCGCCTCGCGACCATCGAGGCTATTGCCGACCGCCTCTGGAATCGGCTGGACTCCCGTGGACTGCGGATCGACCAGATCCGCCACCGTGATGAAGGAACTCTGTCCGTCGGTTCTGACCACCACATCGAGGACATCTGCAGGATTTCTGGGGCGCGTATCGACGCGGATGGTTCGCTCTCCCAGGGGAGTATCGACCTGACCGGCGGGTTGTGATCCACCATGATTCGTCAGCGCCTCTAACACCTCTGAAAAGGTGATCCCGTAGCGGTCGAGCTTGTGGGGATCCAGCGGAACCTCGAACTGGTCGAATTCCTCACCGGCGAAATCAACTCGCTTGACCCCTGGAATCCGTTCCAGTTGATCACGAAGTTCCTTCGCCAGAATGGTGAGAGCCCTCTTATCGAGATCTCCATTCTTCTCATTGACCAGCATCACCTGGATCACCGGAACCCACGCATCGACGTCCAGTTCCATGAAGAGGGGCTGCAAGACCTTGCCATTGACCTGGGGAAGTCCATTGAGTGCGGCCAGCACCCGGAAGCGGAACTGGTCGTACCCTTCCTTCATATCGCCATCGTCATCGATCTTGACGATCACTTCGCTTCGCCCGGGCACCGATGTGCTAGCGACATACTCCGTTTTCTCGAGCCCCCGGATCGAATCTTCGATCGGTCGAGTGACCAATCTTTCCACTTCCTCGGCCGATGCTCCAGGATACCTCAAGGTCACCTGAACCTGACGGAACGACATGTTCGGGAACACTTCTACCGGCAATTGAGGAATCGCCACCAGAATTGCGTACATGATCAGACCGAAGAAAACGATATTGATCGGAATCGAAAACTCGAGGATTTTGGCGAGCAGTTTACGCAAGAGGACAGCCTCCTATGGCTCGACGATCACCGCAGCGGCAGGTAAATCTCCGGCCAAGACGATCCAGCCGTCGCCATCCGATCGAACCGGTGTGACGACATGCAACCGACCATCCTCTGTCTTCAACACCCATTGCTCTAGCCTGCGACCGAGGAAGCGAGCCGGAATTCGAACACCTCCCGATGAGTCCGGAACCTCGAGCGACAACTTCAACTCGATCCCTCCCCCGGATTCCAGCAGTTCCAGATCGATCTCTTCGGCAGCAATCTGGATCACAACTCTTCGACGTTTTGTGAGGAGGTCTGGGATTGCCGCGACAAACTGAACGGTTCCGGCGATGGATGCTCCACTTGAAACTCTTTGAATCTGCAATGGGCTGGTGGAGAGAACCTGAATCTCATCTTCTGCCATAGGAATCTCGATCTCGTAGTACGAGAGATCGACGAACACCATCAGTGGTGCGCCTGGAACCACTCCGGCTCCCGGCTCCGTGAGGCGCTGCTCGACTCGCCACCCTGCGGGTGCTTTCAGAGTCAATTTGTCGATCCGCGCCTCCATGACTGCCACCCTTGAGGCCGCCGCCAGCACCGTAGAAGCGGCATCGGTGCGAGAGACTCGCGCAATTTCCAGTGATACCTGAGCCTCTTCTTCGGCCAGAATCGCCCGGTCGAGAGCGCTCTCGGAAGCATCTCCTCTGGAGTGCAGTTCACGAACTCGCTGCAGATCTCGCCGGATGATCCTGACAGTGGTCTCCATCTTTCTGGCGGACAGTTCGGCCCGGACCTCTTCATTTTTGGAGATTCCGAGGGCGATCCGTGCCCCCTCGAGCAGTTCCATCTCGACCGAAGAGTCGAGCAAAATGATCGGCACCATCGATCCAAACGGGCCAGGAACCGTCTCGCCTTCATCGAACAACACCTGCTGAACTCGCTGAGGAATGTCAGAAGACACGGTCAGCGCTCTTCCGGGCCTCGTGAAGGCTGAAAAAGTTCTGGTCGAGACGGAGGGGTGGTCAAATGGACGCCAACTGTCGGGGCTATCGGTCGGCAGCGGGCAGCAGAAAGAGGTCACCGAGAGGGTCCAGATGAGAGTGTAAAACACAGTTATCCTCCGAATCGGCATGATTGCCGACCCTACTAATGACCTCGATGGAATCCAGGGATAGGGTCTACCTGTTCGTCACCTACGGTT
>JAPKAM010000184.1 GCA_028825265.1 Planctomycetota bacterium | reverse complement strand
GATCGAACGCGCCGATCGACTCAGGAATCGGGAGTGAGCTCGACCCCCTCGACATGCGCCGCGCCGGATGCAATCCGTACCTGGGTCGCAGGCCCGACGATCTTGTCGATCTCTGCATCGGTTTTCCCGGCATCGCTGGCGTAGTGACGGCGTTCCGCTTCGCTGATCGTCTCGACCACGAGAGTTCCCTCGACTCGAACCGGTTGGCCCATTGCGGTCATCGGGATCAGTCTTTCGCCATCGATGGGACAGGTGAACTTGACGAACACTCCGTCCTTTTCACCACTTCCGGTAGGGGCCATTCTCAACCAGCAGCCCTTCCGCTGACACACATCCACCACTTCTCCGCGAATCTCGATGGTTCGCCCGGAAAACTGATTGGGAGTTTCCAGAACGCTGGCCAGTTCCACCTGTTCGAGAGACTTCCCGATCACGGGGCTGCCGAAGGTCGCGACCCGCGCTGGAGGAGCATTGCAGGCCGAAAATGAAAGGACCAGCGGCACCATCGCTACCAGAAGTAGGGGAATCGTACGAGGCATCGTGAACTCCTATTCAAATCATAAAGTCCTGAAGTCCTGCATCGAAATCGATCAGGAGAGACCTGAATAGTGAGTTGAAATCGGCTCCTTGGCAAGTCGATTGCCGGCGCAGTGGGTGCTGCTCAGGCAGCGACCCTAGGCTGGAGTTCCGACGGAATCTCAGTGAGCAATCGATGCAGGCCGGGTCCTTCTCTTTGCACCGAGACCGAGTCGGCTCCCATCTCGAATATAGGGTAGGAACCGTGACTGGAGAGATCTGGATCGCAGGTGACCAACAATCCGATGCCACGCTGCTGCACAAACTCGACTGCTCGAGCATGGTCGGTGATCGAACCCAATGGATCTCCGCTGATGTTGGCACTGGTACAGAGCAGAGAACTGACCTCGCGTCCGCCCCACAGGTCCAGATCCATCGAATCGACCAGAGCTTCTTCCACCTGACAAAATAGCTGCCGGTGAATCCCGTCGAGGATCAGGCTCTGGTGAGTTCCGCCCCGGATCACCGAAGAGTTGAAATCTTCCGCAGTGAACGCAGTGCGGACAAACGCCCCCTGCATCCTTTCGAGTCGACGGGCACTGCGGAAGTAGGTCGGCAATGCACCTTCGATCGCCTGGTTGAGGAAATTCTCGCAGCGCCCCATCACCGTACCGTAATTCTTGCCGGAGAGGCGATCCTTGAGTCGATTCAGTTGTTCCACGCCTTGACGCGTCGGGGCAGCCACCAGTGTGTAGACGGTCGGAAGTTGCAGTAACACGGCTTCTTCCCGGACATGATCCAGAATCGTCTGCAAGGCGCCGACCTCATGAATATCAATGCTCTGCATCAGCGACCTCCGTCCACCTTGGTATTTGATTTGGGTTGCAGCAAACTGCCACAGCCTTGGAAGTTCGGTTCGATACCAAGTTGGTCGAGAATCGCCCGCATCGTGGCGGTCGCAGCGGACAAGACCGGCAAACCGTGTTCAGCTTCCACCAGCGGAATCGCCTCTAAGGAAGGCATCTGAACACATGCGGAAAGGACCAGAGCATCCGCTTCACGGAGGTCGAGCCTTCGGGCGATCTCGACTAGATCGAGAGGATCCCTGCGCCCCACCTCTTGGTTGTCAGAAATCTCCAGCGAAATCGAATCGACCACTTCGATTCCCGCTTCGTTGAGGCAGTTGATGACCATCTGTGTCAGTGGCTGGATGTAAGGGGTAATCAGGGCGACGCGACGTGCGCCCAGTTTCTGGATGCCCTCGATCAGCGCTCCTGCGCTGGTCACCATCTCTGCGGTTGGATTGCCTTGCTGAACCACCTCGGTGAGGTGCTTTCTGAGACGATTCTCGTGGCTGGGTCCCTGGCTCATCACCGCAACGAGGCAGGCGTACGCCGCAGCGTCGACCCCCGCATCGGCGAGTTCTGTGGTACAGCGATCCGCCTGGGCATTCATCCGCTCGAGTTCCTCGGCACTGACCTTCTTCATTCGCATTCTTGAGGAGTGAAAGGTGAATCGAGAAGCGCCATCGTCGAGCCGATTCCTCAGCATCTCGGGCAGTTCCGTTTCCATCGTCGTGTTGGAACTGGGAAGCACCAGGCCGATACGATAGATCCGGTCGGGGCGTCTCTGCCCCAACTGAAATTGCATGCTGGATCTGAATTGTCTAATCGGTGTCATGTAAAAACCTCTCATCCACCACGTCCGGAATTGCTTCTCAGGCATTCCTCGTTTCTCTAGATAAGATCCGGATCGCTCGGTGAATCGGACCGACAAACCCTGAAAACTCGCTCAAATCCACTCGATGGTCTCATTTGACCGTTGAGGGGCTTCTGCGGCCGGGATAGGGTGTCCAGAAGGAGGTTGGAATGAGCGACGCACTGTACCTGGGACTGGATGTCGGCACCCAGGGGGTCAAGGGAGTGGTGATCGATCCAACGGCCAGTCCGTGCGTCATCGCCCGAGCCAGCGAAGCTCTCGACCTGCTTCCCGATCTCCCCGCTGGCGCCGCCGAACAGCACCCGGACGACTGGTGGAATGGCGTCGTCGAGG
>JAPKAM010000087.1 GCA_028825265.1 Planctomycetota bacterium | reverse complement strand
TTTTGAGGCTGCGCAGCGGGCTCGTTCGGCTTCATGATCTTCTCCATGATCTCGCGGTTGTGATCATCTTTCGCAGAAATCAGTCCCAGTATGAAACCGCCGATGAACTCGGGCCCGGTCGGTAGCGGCGTTGTCTTGGTCGATCGGAAGCCACTCTCGTCGATCCACATGGCACCGGTCATCTTCCACTCTTCAAAGAGGTGCGCCGGTGGGATCGAGGCGGCATCGATAGGGAAAGAAGCCTGCTCGGAGATGGATTGAATCGCCGAGACGATGGTCGGCCAACTCCACTGAAGAAACGCGCCAGCATCGACCATGCAGATGCCATTGGGTCCTTGCGGGCTCTCCTGGGTCGCTCCGGCGACCATCGTCGGCAACTGGAATCGGCCAGAATCTGCACTACGAGTTTCGAGGCGATGAAGCAGCTGTTCCAGCACGGTCGGGTGAAGAGCAAAGACCAGTTCATCTCCGATGGCGGTCCAGGCGGGGACCACGGGGCTATCGAGACCGAGGATCTGCAGGTAACGAATCGGCTCGACTGGACTCTCGCGCTGGGGGAGATCGAGGGTCTGAAGATTCCAACGGATTCCCGAAGAACCGGCGAGCATCTGGAGCATCGACAGGGGCTTTCCGAGCAGTTGATTCCAGCGCTCGACGTCCGCGCCGGCCAAGGTCATCACCAGTGCCGGAATGACACCTCGGGCGGTCGGTTCCTCGAAGATGGTGATTCGATGCCCGAGTGCGGCGACCAGTTTCTCGACCGAGGTGCCGATCAGTGCCTGTAAGGTTTTCTTGCCCTGTTCCACCTTCCACTTCACGTCATCGGCCAACAGTGACTCGAGACTCTCCTCGAACTGCTTCAAGATGGCGGGTGCGTCGAAACTGGTCGAGAAGAACAGGAAAGGATCTTCCGGAAGGATCGAGAACATCTCGGAGGAGAGCGGCGCTCCGCCTCCGACCGTGTCCAGCAAGGGGAGACTGAAACCGGATGTGAAGGCCACTTCGTCATCGCCGATCACTCCGACTCCCGCATGAAGGGCCCCGAGTCGGGTGACCTGGTCGATGATCTCCTCGGCCTCTAGCGGAACATCGGCACCAAACTCATCCATCAGGCCGAAGACCTGATCAAAGATGGCTGGAAGATCGAAATGGAAGGAACCATGGACTCGTGAATTTCCGATGCAGCGCTGTAAGCCTTGCTTGTAGGTTCGGCTATCGGCCAGACTGGGTTGCTCACCTTGACACATCTCCAGATAGATCTCGACGCTGCGCAGGCCGCTGGCAACGACCAGCCGTTGTTGATGAACCCCCCACCAGAGTTCCATTGGAGGTTCGCTGTCGACAGTAGCCACAGCCCAGCGAGTCTCTTCGAGTGACTGGATGCGGGGGTCCTCCTGGAGCAGGTCGGTCCCCATCAACAGTTTGGCGATCAGTTTTTGATAGCGTTGCGACTCTTCTCCGGCATCGATGATGAGATAGGCGGGGAATTCGAGGTTCATCGGATTGACATCAAAATGTGGAATGCCGATGGAAACGCCGTGCTTCAGCGCATCCAGGATCATCTGAAGTCGATCAGGACTGAGGAACTGTGGTACCGAAACAGTAGAAGGAATCTTATGGCCACTCCTGCCATTCATCACTGGTTCCAGCATAGGTTCCAGTGAACTGGCGATGAGCTTCCACTGTTGACGAATTCCATCAAAGCGAGGTTGAGACCAGACCTTTCCCGCCGGGCTGCTGTCGAAGGAGCCCTCGACGGCATTCCAGCCACTGCTCCCTGCGTAGAGGTAGCAACTTTCGGGATAGAATCGTGCCAGGTCATCCGCACGGGCCGAACCACTGCTCCAGATGGTCAGAGCGGTGAATAACAAGGTCAGTTTGCTCAACTGGATCATGGAGATCTCTCTCTCAATTCTGTTTTGCGACGGATTTTGAATTCAACTGGAGGATGGAGTGGTTCTGAGGTGGATGCAACGGTTCAGTGGCGGTCAAGATTTCCCAAACTGTAACTTCACCAGCCGTGCATAGATGCCATCCATGGCCACCAACTCTTCATGACGGCCTTCTTCTCGTATTTGGCCATGATGCATCACGAGGATTCGATCCGCTTTCCGTACGGTACTCAGCCGGTGAGCGACGATCACCGATGTGCGACCCTTGACCAGCCGATCGATCGCTTCCTGGATCAGAGCCTCGGTTTCGGTGTCGACATGGCTGGTCGCTTCGTCGAGCACCAGGATCTGTGGATCGCCGGCCAGGGCCCGGGCAAAAGAGATCAACTGCCTCTCACCACTGGAGAGAGTTCGGCCACGCTCCATCATCGGCTCATCGAGTCCAAGTTTCTGGCGAGAGACGATGGCCGTACCACGCACTTGTTCCAGTGCCCATCGGATGCGATCGCGGTCGAGGTCTCGATCGAATCGAATGTTATCTTCCAGCGTTCTCGAGAGCACCGAGACATCTTGTAGGACCAGTCCGAATCGTTCTCGGTGGCTGGCTAGCGACTGGTTTCGGATGTCTTGGCCGCCGATGGTGATCGATCCATCGGTAGGATCGTGGAAGCGTAAGAGCAGGTTGATGATGGTGCTCTTTCCGGCGCCGGTCGCACCTACCACTGCGATCGTCTCTCCACTTCCCACGGTGAAGGACACATCCTCTAGAACCGGGGTCTTGCCGTCGTAACTGAAGGAAACCCCTTCGAATCGAATCTCTTTCCCTGTGGCCACTGATTTGGCAGCGCTGTGGGTGACCAGCGCGGGTTCTGGAAGGGATGAATCGGTATCGAGGATGCCGAAGATCCGTTCACTGGCAGCCATCGCCGATTGCAGAAGGTTGTACTTCTCGGCGAGGTCCCTCAGGGGTGAGAAAAGGCGGGTCAGGTAGGTCCAGAACAGGAAGAACTCACCAAAGGTGGCGGTCCCGGCATCGATTTGTGCCCCGCCCTGGATGACGATGGTGACCAATGCAATCACCGACAGAATCTCAACGGTGGGAAAGAACAGCGCATACCAGAAGATGCTGTTGAGGTGTGCGGTGCGCAGCATGCTATTGATCTTCGAATAGCGTTGCGCTTGCTGATCTTCACGACGGCACACCTGCACCACTTCCATGCCGCTGATCGATTCTTGGGTGAAGGCATTGAGGTGGGCGAGGCGCCGTCTCATTTCTCGGTAGTGTTTGCGGGCATATTTTCGAAAGACGGTGGTGGCGACGACCACCAAGGGGGTCACCAGCAAGACGGACGAAGCGAGTTCTGCGTTGGTCCAGAAGAGCATGGCGACAATTCCAGAGATGGCGAGCAAGTCTCCCGCCAACGACACGAACCCACTGGCAAAGAGTTCGTTGAGAGCTTCGACATCGTTGGTGACTCGGGTCACGAGCCGGCCGACCGGATTGCGATGGAAGAAACTGGCGCTTTGTTTTTGGAGGTGCGAGAAGACCTGCATTCTCAGATCTTTGGTGACGCTCTGTCCCGTCCTCTCCAGCACCATCGTTTCGATGTACTGGATGACCAATTGCATCATCAAGATCAAAAAGTAGCAGCCGGCGATCAACCACATCCAGCCGATTCGTTGCTGATCATCGCTTTCTTCGCTGATCGGCTCGAGGCCAACCTGTCCGGCCAGTCCGGTGAGCATGGACCCCGAGTCGTTGGCCACCTGTTGGCTTCCGATCGACATCGAAAGGGGGCCATCGATGGCTTCCTTGACCATCAAGGGACCGAGCAGCGAGAGCATTGTGCTGCACAGGATCAGGATCACCGACAGCAGTACCATTTTTCGGTACGGCCGTAGATACTTCAGCAGACGACCCGCCAGCATGCGGCTGAAGGGGCGATCGATCAGTTCCTCGACATGGAAGTCCTCGACTTCCTCTTCCTTCTTGGGCGGGTCCTCGTTTTTCGATTTGCGGGAGGTCATTGGAGATCCTCCAACTCGCTCTCGACCGTCTGACGACGCCAGAGTTTGTGGTATCGGCCCTTCTTGGCCAGCAAACTGCGGTGATCTCCTCGTTCGACAATGCGTCCCTCATCGAGCACCAAGATCTCATCTGCATGGGTGATGGCACTGAGTCGATGAGTGACGATCAGCGCAGTGAGATCCTGAGTCCAGTCTCGCAACCCCTCGAGGATGGTGGTTTCAGTCTCTGAATCGACCGCAGACAAGACATCGTCGAGGATCAGGATTCGCGGTCGCTGCAAGATCGCCCGAGCGATGGCGATTCGTTGTTTTTGGCCACCGCTGAGAGTGATCCCTCGCTCACCGACGCGTTGATCATACTGGTCGGGGAAATGGTCGATCTCGTCATGCATCCGCACCAGCCTGGAAACTTCGACGATGTCATCCATCGATGCGTGATCCACCCCGAAGGAGATGTTTTCGGCGATGGTGGCACTGAAGAGGAATGGTTCCTGAGGAACCATCGCAATCGCCGCCCGCAGGGAGTCGAGGGAATAGTGCTCGATGGGAACCTGATCGATGAGGATGATGCCGCTGTCGGTCGGCGAAAGTCTGGGAATCAAGTTCAGTAGCGTGGTCTTGCCGCTAGCCGTCGCACCGACCACTCCCAGCGTTTGTCCTCCAGACAATTCAAAGGAGATCTTATGCAGGGCCGACTCTTGTGCCTCTGAATAGCGAAAGGAAACCTGATCAAACTGGATTTTACCGACCTGTACCTCGACATCAGGTCGCGCTTGCGAATCATCCACTGCTGGTGTCGATTCAAGAATCGCCTGGATTCTTTCGGCACTCGCTGCCCCGCGGTGGAACAGATTCATCACCCAGCCGAGGGCGATCATCGGCCAGATCAACAGCAACTGGCAGCCATTGAAGGTGGCGAATTCTCCCAGGCTCAGATCTCCGGAGAGGATTCGAAGTCCTCCGACCAGCAACAGGGTCACCAGTGCCAGATCTCCAAACAGTGAGAACGCACTCCCGGTGAAGGCTCTCAACTGTGCAATGCGGATGTTTTGTTGGAAGTAGGCATGACTCAATCGGTTCATCCGGTCGATCTCTGCATCTTCCACCACGAATGCTTTGACCACCGGTGCGTTGGCAAAGTTCTCCTGAGCGTGAACCGAGATATCAGCGAGCATCTCTTGGCCACGCATCGATCGACTGTGAACCATCGGACCGATGAAACGAACCGTCATGGTGATCAGTCCCAGTGGAAATAAGGACCACAGGGTCAGTTGCCAGTCGATCTGAAGCATTAGGGTGATGGTGAAGATCAGGATGAAGATGGTCTGTACCGAGTACATGATGGCCGGCCCGAAGACCATCCTCACCGCTTCGACGTCGCTGTTGAAGCGACTCATCAGATCTCCGGTGTGCGATTTTGCGTAAAACGATCCGTCGAGCTTTTCGATGTGTTGGAACATCTGGTCGCGCAATCTCTTCTCGATGCGACGACTGGAACCAATCACCGTCTTGCGCGCCCAGAAAGATGTGATCCCTCGGATCAGCACTGCGACAAGCATCGCCATCGCGATCGGAATTACCAGGTCGAGGCCATCACCGCTTTCGAGTCGTTCAACGGCGAGCCCGATTAGGCGAGGTACCGCCACCTGGGAAATGCTGGTCACGAGGATGAGCAACACCCCGATGGCGAGCACGGAGCGCTCATGTTTGACCAGCGGGACCAGGAACCGGAATGCTCGGAGGGGGATCACTGCGACTCCTGGACTGATCTGGTGGACTGACCTAGTGGACTGATCTGGTTTTCTAGCGCAGGCCCGCTCCATTGCGGTGAAGATCAGCAACGGTTGCTGGGGTGCTACGGGACGGTACCAGAGTCCCCTCTAATCGGCGCCTTGTCGAGCGATCAGCGATGGTTGATGGGTCGTGGCATCGGGGCATTCCGCTGTTTCCGCCAGCGGTCGAGGGAGTTTGCGAGTTGATGGACCAACTCGACCTGCTGGTCGGCGAGATCGTGCTGTTCGGATGGATCTCGTTCGAGATGGAACAGAAGTCTGCGTTGGTCCTCGTGGAATTCGAGCATTTTCCAGGGTCCTCGAACGATGGATGTGACCGGTGTGGTTCGCCAGGGGCCGTGCAGCGCAGTGTATCCCTGTAGGTAGGCGGGGAAATGCCACACCAGATCTCGCTCCGGGATCGATCCGTTGCCGTTCAGGAGTCTCGTCAGGCTGACCCCTTCAAGAGGGACCTCCTGGGGTGTGGGAACCTTCGCCATCTCGAGAAAGGTGGGCACCAGATCTGACAGTTGAATCGGTATCTCCGAAACCCGTTCGGAAGCGCCGGTTCCATGGCCCCAGGCGATGAAGGGAACCCTCACTCCCCCCTCAAATAGCATCCCTTTCCCCCCGCGCAGCGGCCCGTTATCGGTGAAACCTTCATGGCCTCCGTTGTCGCTGGTGAAGATGAGAAGAGTACGATCGGAGCAGTCGTTCTGCTCCAGCGATTGGCGGACTCGGCGCACCGATCGATCGACACTGTCGACCAGTGCTGCATATCGATGTCGCTTCTTCTTTTCTGTCGGGAGTTGATTTGCCCAGTACGCGATCTCATCGGGGGGAGCCTGGACTGGAGTGTGAACTGCGTAGTGGGAGAGGATCAACAAAAAGGGTTGATCAGCATTCTGCTCGATGAACTGCACTGCGTGATCGGTGAGAGCATCGGCTAGGGCGGTGCCCTGTTTCTGCTCCTCGAGATGGGGCAGGTTCCACGGTGCAAGGTGAGTTTTTGGGTGGCCACGTTGATCTCCTGCGATGGAGACATCGAATCCCTGTTCGGCGGGGTCTGCTCCCAGGTGCCACTTGCCGATGTGGGCCGATCGATAACCATGGTTGGCCAGCATCTCGGCGATGGTGATCGCTTCCGGTTTCAACTTGTGTTCGGTCCGAGGGGGTTCGAGCCGTCGGTTTTTCTTCTTGCCACGGGCTGCAGGTCGCACCGTGAAGATGCCGTGGCGAGTTACATCGGTTCCGGTCACCAGACACGCCCTGCTGGGAGCACAGTTGGGGCCGTTGGAAGCGGCGCGGGTGAAGCGAATTCCATCGGCAGCGAGGGCATCGATGGCGGGAGTTTTCCAGACGCTGCCCTGGCACGACACATCGGCCCAGCCCAGGTCATCGGCGAGGATGATGACAAAAGAGGGAGCGGTTTTCGGGGCACCTTTTTGTAGGTTCGAGCAGCCGAGCCAGGCGATGGCTGGCAGTAACATCGAAAGAGCGAGTCGGTTCATCCGCGTTTTCCTTCCCGTCAGTTTGTGGTGCTGGAGGATTTCACATCTGAAGTTCGATAGCCACATGGAAAGGAGATCCTTGCGAGGAGGCCGTGACTCTGCGAGCCTTTGATCTGGATGTGCCGAAGTAGGGAAGGAGCAGTCTGTTGATCGTCGATGTCCCGATCCATTGCCTTTCTTGTGGAACCTTGTTGGTGCAGAAGATTCCCGCAGGAGAGGATCGGCTGCGGGGAGTCTGCCCCGAGTGCGGCAAGATTCACTACTGCAATCCCAAGATGGTGGTTGGAACACTGATCGAGCAAGACGATCAGATCTTGCTTTGCCGGCGAGCGATCGAGCCCGCTGTGGGTCTCTGGACCCCCCCTGCTGGGTTCCTCGAGATGAACGAATCGATGGCGGAAGGTGCGGCGCGAGAAACGTTGGAGGAGGCGCTCGCAGATGTGGAAATCATCCGCCCCTTTGCCCGCGTCGATCTGATTCGAATCGGTCAGGTTCACGAGATGTTTCTGGCTCGATTGAGAGATCCACAAGTAGGAGCGGGCGAGGAGAGCCTTGAAGTGAAGTGGTTTTGCTGGTCTGAGATCCCTTGGCCAGATCTGGCGTTTCCGGTGATCGAATGGATCCTTCGACTTCGCATGGCGGATCTTCAGGCACAGCAAGAGCAATACCACTGCGGCAGTCTTCGCTGGAAAGAAGTTGGATCTCCGATGAGTCTCGACAATTACGATCTGGGCGATTTGCAATCATTGAGGCTGAAGGTTTGAAGTCTGAATGTTGGATGTGCAGTGGAAGCCAGATCCCTCGCTGAAGATCGGGGTCGTCATGATGTTGACCATCATCTTCACAATGAGCGACTGAAGGAGAACCGATGATGATTCTTGGATTGATGATGGCACTTCACTCGCCACTCGATGCGCAAGCTGGGGGGGGCGCTGCTGCCGATGAACCGGCGACCTCCGATGAGGTCAAGAAGGAGCTCGCCATCGACGAGCAGGCCTTGCGCCACGCGTTGGCGGTGGCGGGTCTTCAGTTCACCGATGCTGAACTGGTACAGATGCTGCCGGCGGCTCTCGATCGTCTCCATGGCTATGCCGCGATGAGTGCACGGCCCATCGAGAATTCAGTGGCGCCAGCCTTCATCTTCAGGCCACTAGAAATGCCCTGGGTTGCTACGGTGGCTCAACTGGAAGCGGGTGAGGCACTTCCTCAGGTGAAGCGACCCGACAACCTTCAGCAGCTGCTGTGGGCGGAGATTCCGGTGCTGGCTTCACTGATCCAGTCGAGGCAGGTTTCGTGTGAAGAACTGACGCTGCTGTTTTTGGGTCGATTACGGGAAGTGGATGCAGTGCTCCATTGCGTCATTTCCTATACCGAGGATCGAGCACTGGTACAGGCCAAGGCTCTCGACGAGGAGCTGGCGGCAGGGAAGTGGCGTGGCCCGCTGCATGGTATTCCTTATGGAGTGAAGGACCTCTGTTCGGTGAAGGGAACCAAGACCAGTTGGGGAGCGACACCTTACAAGGATCAGGTGATCGAAGTCGATGCGACAGTCGTGAAGAAGCTGGATGCTGCGGGAGCAGTGCTGCTGGCCAAGACCACTCTCGGAGCCTTGGCGATGGGCGATGTCTGGTACGGTGGGAAAACACTTTCGCCTTGGAACCAAGAGCGAGGATCGAGCGGATCTTCCGCTGGATCGGCCGCCGCCGTGGGGGCCGGCGCACTGCCGTTTGCCATCGGTTCAGAAACTCTGGGCTCCATCATCAGTCCTTCGACTCGCTGCGGTAACTCCTCACTACGGCCTACTGCTGGCCGGGTGTCGAGGTACGGAGCGATGGCGCTGTCTTGGACCATGGACAAGCTGGGCCCGATCTGTCGAAGCCTGCAAGACACAGCACTGGTACTCGATGCGATCGAGGGCGCCGACGGTCTTGATCTGGATGGAGTCGATCGTCCTTTCGAGGTTCCGGGGCCGATGTCGATTCGGGGCTGGAAGATCGGCTACTCGCCAGTGGCGTTCGAACGAGCCGATGACCATCGAATTGTGCTCGAGGAGTTGAAGGAACTCGGGGCAGAACTAGTGGCAGTGGAGTTACCTGATTATCCGGTGTGGCCGATGATGACGATCCTCTTTGCCGAGAGTGCCTGTGCCTTTGATGATCTGACTCGTTCCGATCGTGATGATGAATTGGTCGAGCAGGGACCCGAAGCATGGCCCAACAGTTTCCGTGCCGCTCGGCTGATTCCCGCGGTGGAATACATTCGTGCGCAGCGGCTTCGCACCCTGTTGATGCGCGACACGGCCTCGGTTCTGTCGGGGGTGGACGCGTATCTGGCACCGGCCGGTGATTTCAAGGCTCTTGCCGTGACCAATTTGACCGGACATCCGAGTTTGGTGGCCCCATGCGGCTTCAAGGAGAACCAGATGCCGAGAGCGATCACCTTCATCGGCCATCCCTATGACGAGGCTCGACTGGTGACACTGGGCAGTGCATGGCAGCGATCGACCGCTTATCACCTGAAACGTCCTACACTTGCAGTGGAAGATCGAGATGGATCAGCGGCAAGCCACGGCGCGAAAGACTGAACTCCGCGATCGATTTGTAACGGCTTATAGACCCCTCTTCCGGCAAATTGTCGTTCCAGGGCGACCTCAATCACCAATTAAATGAAATCTGCTGAGACCGGGGAACCGGTGTGTCCGCATCTGCGTTGAGCCGGGTGCCCTTGATCTTGCGAGACAGAAAATCACGCAAGTCAAAGGACCATAAAATCGAGTCACAGAAATTTGAGTAAGAGAATTTCCTACTGTTGGCAATGGAGCCAGCAGGGGGCCGGAATTTAGACTTTGCCAGAATCTGGCAAGAGATAGGAGTTTGCGATGTCGAGTTACGATCCTGCGAAGACAGCGATCCTTTTGATCGGTTATCAGCGCGACTGGTTTGACAGTGACGGAGTCTTCAATAGCGTCATCGAAGAGTCGAGTCGTCTCGGTGGAACCGTTAAAAATACCGTTGCATTGCTCAATGCTGCAGCCGATACGGAAATGACCGTCATTTCTGCACCGATCGCTTTCAGCGAGTTCTACAACGAGTTGGAGAACCCGATCGGAATCTTGAAGATGATCAAGGACGCCGAAGCGTTCAAGTTGGGTACCCCCGGCGCAGAGACGATTGATGCGATTGCCAAGTTCGGTGACTGGGTTGTTGAAGTCCCGGGAAGAATCGGATTCAACGCATTCAGCAACACCGATCTTGCCAAGGTGCTCAGCGAAAAGGGCATCGAGACGGTGGTCGTTTGCGGCGCCGTGACATCGCTGTGCGTGAATGCCACCGGCATGAAAGCCTCTGAAGACTACAAGGTGGTGGTGCTTTCCGATTGCGTTTCAGGACGCACTCAAGTCGAGCAGGACTTGTTTTGCAATGAGTTGTTCCCTTACTTTGCAGAAGTGATGGATCACAGCAGCTTCATTCAGAAGGTCAGCGTCCAGGTATGACTCAAGAGGGATCACTCCCTCTCGATCGAGAAGTCGAAGCTCAATATCGCCTCGTCGAGAAAATCGTCGCATCGAAGGCGCGTCAAGATGCAATCTTGGCGGCCTTGCCAGAGGTTGTGATTTTGCTCGACGGGGCGTTTTGCATCCAGTACGCCAATCTTGCTGGAGAACGTTTGTGGGGCAAGGAAACAGCGGACCACAGCCGATTATCTCTGTGCGGATTGCCCGTCATTCGCTTCATCCATCCAGCGGATCGGGTCCGTTGGTCTGCTCTTCTCGGAGCCGTGGTGAAGTTAGATTCGACCGAGAACAATGGAATGCTGCGAGTTTTGGGGGTCAAAGATGACTTGCTCTGGATGAATTGCAAGATCTGTAAGCTCGAAGACGGCGGCCTGCTTTGTACCTTCGAAGATTACACCACTCGTCGCCGTCACGAGGCGGAGTTGACTAAATCTCAGAGATTGGAATCAATTGGGCGACTTGCGGGCGGCTTGGCTCATGACTTCAATAATTTCTTGTCAATTATCATGGGAAATTTAAACATGGCGCAAATCAAACTGGGTTCGATCGATTTAATTGAATCGGAACTGGAAGTCGCAATCAAGGCTTGCATGAAGGCCAGTGACATCACCAAGCAAATGCTGACTTTCAGCAAAGGTGGGGCACCCATCACGGAGATCACCTCGATTGTAGATCTGGTGATGGAAGCGGCCGAACTGAACATTCATGGTTCCAAGCTAAGAGTAAACTTTGAAATCGATGAAACCATGCCTGCGGTGGAAGTGGATATCGGTCAGATTCATCAAGTATTTGGAAATTTGATCATCAATGCCGATCAATCGATGCCTCACGGTGGGGAATTGACGATCCGAGTGATGAGAGGCGATCTTGCCGACGAATCAAAAAGCTCCGAAGAGATGGCTGCCGTGGTTATCGAATTTGAAGATCATGGAATTGGAATTCCTGCTGACGAGATCGACTTGGTCACCGACCCCTATTACACCACCAAGACGGATGGAACAGGCCTGGGGTTGAGTTCTGCATTCTGGATTGTCCAACGACACCAAGGGAGGTTAAGTATCGAGAGTACACCGGGTCTGGGCACGACGGTTTGCGTCGTCCTGCCCCTGAGTAGCAAAAGTCTTCTCTCAGAATCCAGTGTGGAATTTCTCGGATCGAATAAACAAGAGGTTCGGACTTTGATCATGGATGACAATCAGCAGGTCCGCGAAATCCTGCGAATGATGTTGGAAACCCTCGGGCATGAAGTGGTCGATACGGCAGATGGACAGTTGTGCGTTGATGAATTCCGTGACGCACTCGATCAAAAAACCCCTTTCGATCTGGTGATTCTCGATCTCACAGTGCCGGGCGGTTTGGGTGGGCGATGGGCATTCGAACATCTACGACAATTGGATCCGAAGGTGTGTGCGATCGTGGCGAGTGGATACGGCAATGATTCCACACTGGCTTCACCTGAAGCTTACGGTTTCAAAGCTCGGTTGCAGAAACCGTTCTTGATCAGTGAACTTGAAAATGTGATTGATCAGGTGCTTCATTAGGTCACTGCCATGAAGCCCCGAAAGACATTGAAAACCCTGCTGGATTTATT
>JAPKAM010000086.1 GCA_028825265.1 Planctomycetota bacterium | reverse complement strand
TGCTCAGCAGACCAACGGTGATTTCCGCCGTGGCGACTGCCATGTCGATGGTCATGTCGATCTTGCGGATGTGGTGCAGGTGATCGACTACCTGTTCGGCGGTACGGGGCCGATCGATTGTGCGCTTGCCTGCGATGCCAACGATGATGACCTCATCGATGTGCAGGACATCATCACGATCACATCGTACGTGGTGCTCGATGGACCCTTGCCACCGCCGGTCGGATCGTGTGAGCAAGACCCGACTCCTGGGAATCTCTTCTGTGATGTGTCGTGTGATCCTCCCGTGGTGCCACCACTCTCTGCAGAGCACAGGTTCGAAGTGATGGTGACGACTGACCTGCCGCAATCGGTTGGACTGAGCGTCGCCTCCACCAGTCCCGATCCGTTACACGCATTTTCCTTCGGAGTGTGCCACGACCCGGCCCAGGGTTCGGTGCAGCAGCTGGATCTGGGTGTCGACCTGCAAACGAACCCTCCCGATTTCTTCGAGTTTGTCATCGAAGCGGAAGGATGGACTGTTGCTGTTGTGATGAGTTTCCTCAACTCACAGCCCTTTCCGGCGGGTAACGAGCAGAGGGTCATCGAGGCGCAATACGCGGTCGATCTCACATCGCCACTGGGCTTTACCGAGTTCTGCCCGTGCGAAACTATCGGTAATCCGCCGCTGGCGATTCGGATGGTTACAGAAGATGGCGATTCAGTGTGGCCCGAGTTCGATTGTTTGCCGCTGGTGATCGTCGATCCGATCTTCTTCGTGCGCGGGGATTGCAACGGCGACGGCGGCTTCAACGTTGCCGATGCCGTCTACTTGCTGGGGCATCTCTTCATCGGGCCGGCTGCGCTTCCTTGTTCAGATGCCTGCGATATCAACGATGATGGCACACTCGATATCTCTGATCCGGTCTATTTCCTCGCCTTCCTCTTCTCGGGAGGAGCGCTTCCGGCGCCACCGAATCCTTCCACCGGCTGTGGCTCGGACTTCGACGACAGCGATGCACTGCAGTGCGAGCAATTCAATTGCCCCTGATCTGATCGATCGATGAGCCATCCGTGTACTAGGGACATGGTGCTCCATCTTGGCAGTCGAGATCATCGTCGGTGGGATCTCCGCCGCACGACTGGCCCGGCGATGGCAGCGGTCTGCCAGTGCCAAAGAGCCAGCTCAACAAACTGATCGGATCCGCGATATCGAGTACTCCATCGTCGTTTGCATCGCAAGAATCGGTACAGGCTGGCGCTGGCCCATCCATGAACAGGATGTCGAGAGTCGTGATGGTATCTGCAATGTTGATGGCGCCATCTGAATTGCAATCTCCACGGCGCATCGCAGGGGCGATGGGGCCGCCAGGAATTATCGATTCGGTCAGCATCAGGCCGGCAACATCGTGGCCGGTCACTCGAACATCGCCGGTGACTGGTGCCGCACTGGCAGTGAAGGCGAAGTTGTACATGTATCCCCAGCGAAGAGGGTTTTGCGCCGGCGCATTCCAGCGGATGGCATCGGATTCGATATCGATCTGCCACGGCAGATCGATGTAGCCGAGGCTCTCGATCTGTGGCGCATGAAAGTAGGGATCGGTGATCTGGACTCCAGTGGCCAACGGTATCTCCACGATTCCGACATGGCGCGATAGGTTGTGGTTCCAGATGGCGTACTCGTAGCGCCACAAGGTCTCGCTGGCATCGAGCGGAAAAGCTTTTGTGGCGATGATGGCCATTCCATCGGAGCCATCTCCAGGGGTGATCTGCGAGATGGTACTGCCGGTCCAGGCGAGGATGGCGGGACCGATTTGCCCCGGCTCGGAGAGTGAGAACTGCCATGTCTGGCCCGGTGCGCCCGAGGTGATCGAGACCGGCTCGTGAATCATGTTATCGCCAGGGTTTGGATCGTCATGCGCGAGGTAGAGTGCCTCGACCACCAGGTCGGAATCTGGATTTGCAGAAGGATCGAGATCGCTATCTTGGATCCGCAAGCGTCGATCGACGGGAGTGACGGTACCGAGAGGTCCATTCATGATGGAACTGTTGTAGTCGTAACTTCCGCTCCACGGATCGATCTCGGAACGAGGCCCGAGAACGGTCTGGGTGCCGTTGTAGCTGGCGCTGTAGATGTCGGAACAGCCGACCCCGAGGGTGTAGGGATCGGCGGGAGCGGTACATCCGAATCCACAAGCATTGGCGGTGGTCGCTGGCCCTGGAGCGTGTTTCGCCCAGGAACTTCCGACCTGAACGATGCGCTCTTGCGAGACTCGGTACAGGTTGAACACCATGAATGGATGCAGAGGACTCGGGTTGCCGTGCCAGTCGAGCGGTTCGTCACCGTGATTGCAGCACACCGACTGCAGCATCAGCCCCACCTCATCTCCCTCCCGGCCCAATTGAATCATCTGCTGGTGATCACCCGCGATCAGATCGGGTGTGGGGAGATAGGCAGGGGGTTCATCGAAGAAGATCAGCGACCACGCGACCAGTGTTCCACTCTCTCCGGCGACCTGATCTTCGATCTCGAGGGTCCACTCGCCCGCAGGGATGGAGTTGCACAGGTCGAGCAGAGAACCGGGACCGCTCGGTCTCATGGTGGCCCCCACATCGAAGGGCGGTGCAGCCGGTGCAGCGGGTTGCCAGTAGATGGCATCGAGGCCAGAACCACTGGCTCCCTCTTGCAGAACCAACTGCTCTCCTTCGGCAGAGAGCAGTCGAATCAGCAGATCCGAGATCCTCGGATGATCGATCTCGATTTCCACCCGGAGATCTCCAGGGAGTGCGGTGCTATTGACCGTGGCGGTGGCAAAGGTGACGGAGACATCGGAGATGGAAGCGGTGGATCCGTTGACCACCTCGGTCGCAATCGCAAGGACATCGATCTCGCTGCAGATGGGAGTCGAAGAACCGCCTGTCGAACTCGACATCAGGCAGATCTCGACGGGAGCCGGCCACAAGAAGCCAGAAATTTGCTGTTGCTGGATGGTCCCTGCGGCGACCGCGCCAGTGGATGCGTATGGAACTCCGTCGATCAACAAGGCGGAAGATGTCAGATCAGCGATCGCTTGCCAGCTGACATCGATGATGCCGCTTCCCGATGGAGATTCAGCGATCAGGTTGTCGACCAGTGCCGGAGAAAACTGAACCGAGAGGGTGCCGCTGCCTGCGTCCCCGAGCTGCCAGCCACCGACTCGGATCCAGATCTCGTCGCCCAAACTGACCACGAGATCCTCGATCATCGAGGTGTATCCACTGCAACCGGAGGCGTCACCGTTACAGTCGAGCGGGATCAATGAGGAGCAGTCGCCGCCATAGGCCGCGAGGGTGGTGTCGAAGGTGGCCATCGAACAGGTCGAGATTTGTGCCGACCCGTTGCCCGGTGAAATCCATCGATACCAGATATCCTGGACTAGGTCTCCCGGGAGTGAGGTGGTGCAAAGGGAAGAATCGAACGGCTCACTGCTATCGGTGGCACCGGATGTGTCGAAATCGATGGGACCCGAGGTGATCTCGATGGCGCCAAGGCAGTTGTCGTGGATCGGTCCTCCCAGGAGTGTGCAACAAGCTTCTGCACTGCTACCGCCCGAGATGGCAACCACACATAGAAGTCGATCCTCGCCGATTCCTGGTGCGGTTCCGCCGGTCCAGCCGGTGGCGGTTGCATCGAGAACATCGACGAGCACTGAGTCGAGCCAGATTTCCCAGCCATCGACAGGAAGAGGAGCACTCCAGTTGGCACTGACCCCAGCGGGTACGACCGTGCATTGCAGATCGATGGGCGGAATCGGTCCCTGTAGCTCGAGCACCACTTCTCCGCTACCGACCGAACTGGTATTCCAGCCGCCAACTCGAATCATGATCTCTTCACCTGCGCTGACAGGGAGATCTGTCACGTGTGATGTGAACAGCGAACAGCCGACGGCGTCGCCGTTACAGCCGATCAGTTGAAGGGTATTGCAGTCACCGCTGTAGACGGCGATGTCGCTATCGAAATCGATACTGTTACAGGTGCTGACGGTCAGCAGTCCAGAACTGTCGGGAATGAAACTCCACCACAGATCGCGATGCAATTGACCCAGTAGTGCATCGGTACAGAGAGCGTTATCGACGGGAATCGTGGAGTCGGTGGCGGTGGCGAGGTCGAAGGAGGTGCTGCCGACGGTAATGATGCTGGCACCAGTGCAGTCGTCGTTAAAGGGTTGTGCAGCGATCGTTGATGTTAAGAACAGAACAAAAATCCAACAGCGGTTGAAGATCATGGAACACCTCTCTCTAGAGCCTTCATTTTCCTGCCCATTGAAGAGCAGGGCAAGGAACTGTTTGAGGTCTGCTCACTGGACTTCTGTAAGCAGGAGGAGGAACCTGATGTAGTTGAAGGAGCACAGTTGTCGAAAAGTCAGATCATCCGGGAGTTGAGAAAAATGATGCCGCTACGGCGCATCCTCACCGATGCGGATGAATGCCGGCTCTATGACAGTGACGGTCTGACACTACACCGGGGAGTGACTCCCGGTGTGCTGTTGCTGGAAAGTGAAGCCGAAGTGGTGCAGGCGGTGAAGGTGCTCGCTGGCCATCAGACGCCGTTTGTGGCGAGAGGTGCAGGAACCGGGCTCAGTGGTGGTGCAGTGCCGCTGCAGGGAGCATGGGTTCTGGACGTACACCGGATGCGGCAGATCATCGACATCGATCCCCTACAGCGAACTGCAGTGATCGAGCCCGGCGTGATCAATCTCGATCTCGATCGGGCGGCGGCGGCTCACCGGCTTCGATTTGCACCCGATCCTTCGAGCCAGCGCGCTTGTACCGTTGGCGGCAACATTGCCGAGAACTCCGGTGGTCCGCACTGTTTTCTTCACGGTATGACGACCCGGCACATCCTGGCAGTTCGAACGGTACTCTCCGATGGTTCGGTTCTCGATCTCCAGCGTGACGGGGGAGGAATCGATTGGCGCGGGGCATTCATCGGTTCTGAGGGCACCTTTGGCATCACTGTTCAGGCCACTGTGAGGTTGATACCGAGGCCCCCTTGTGTTCGTACATTTCTGGTTTCTTACTCATCGTTGGAGGCGTCTTGTGAGGCAGTCACCGCCATCATCGCCCGTGGCTTGCGCCCTGCGGCACTGGAGATTCTCGATCGATTGACCATCGGGGCAGTCGAAGCGTCTGTGTTTCGTGCCGGATATCCAGTGGATGCGGAAGCAGTATTGCTGGTCGAACTCGAGGGTCTTCCCGATGAAGTTGAAGAAGCGGCAGTGGCGGTTCGCAATGCGGCGCAAAGAGAACAAACCATCGGGATCGAGGAGGCGCTCGACGAACAATCGAGAGAGCGACTCTGGCGCGGCAGAAAGGGTGCCTTCGGGGCGATGGGGCGAATCGCCAGCGATTTATATGTCCTCGACGCAGTGGTCCCCAGATCAAAACTTGCGGAGGCGATCAACGGGATACAGAAGATCGGTCGCGAGAAAGGAGTGGTGTTGAGTAACGTCTTCCATGCCGGGGATGGCAATCTTCATCCAAATATCTCCTTCGATGCAAATGACCCGGAGCAGAGGGCTCAGGTATTGGAAGCGGGAGATGAGATCTTGAGATTGTGTGTGGATCTGGGAGGGACCTTGTCGGGCGAACATGGGATCGGTCTGGAAAAGAGAGATCACATGGCACTCATCTTTTCACCACAACAACTGGAGACGCAGAGGCTCCTGCGAGTTTCCGTCGATCCTCACGGTCTGGCAAATCCTGGAAAGGTGCTTCCTGCTGGTCGAGGATGTACCGAGTCTGGGTTCCGAAGCTCTGGTCACCTGAAGAGAACCGAGTCGATATTGGGCCTCTCGGAGCAAAAGAAAAGGGGTGTCTCCGGGAAAGAGACACCCCTATAACACACACACCTCCAAGACGGGTCGTGGAGTTTATCTAGCAAGCACCGGTGTAGACACATTCGGCCAGAGAGTCTGCCGTCGGGTCTTCACCGCAAGTATTAGGGCCAGGGGCGGGTGGTGCAGCTCCGCCGGAGAAGAGTGCAGCAAGTCCGAAGATGGCATCTGCGATGTTGACCGCTCCATCATCGTTTGCATCGCAGGCGTCCGGGCATCCGCACTGTGCGCCACCAGAGAACAAGGCTGCCAACAAGTAAATCTCATCGGCAATGTTGAAACCGCCATCCATGTTCTTGTCGCCTCGTTTGAAGATCGGATTTCCGCTGGGAACCCCACCCATGACACCAATGTATCGAGCGGCCAGATCGGTCTGATCACCACCGTAACCACCGAACTCCCAGGACTGGACGAGCACTTTTCCGCCTGAGTCGGTGTCGTAGAAGATGCCAGTACCGACTCCGGCACCGTAACTCTGTGCATCCGGTTCCCAGGAGAGCGCGGCGTTGGGTCCGAGTGTGTCGGTGGTAGAAGGAGTGAGTTGGTCGGTCCAGTCACTGGCAGTGGCCTGATCCTGGTTGTAGGCAATATCCTGAAGATCACTGAGATCGAGGCCCAGAGTCGTATTGAGTCCGTCCATAATCAGGAAGGAGTCGTTACCGTCATTGGCGGGATCGAGAACTCCATCGATGTTATTGAAGTCGGTCGCGGGATCGAATCCCCAGATGTCTCCACCTTCAACATAGATATGCTTACCCGCACCTTGAGCGATGATAATCGCAACGCCGTCGGCCGCCGTCAGTGCACGGTTGACGGGGTAGGTGCCGCCCAAGTACCAGAGACGCTCAAGTGCCGAATCGGTGATACAGGGGAGATCTGCTGGACCCCCGGGAAGAATGTCGACGAGCAAACCGTTCGCCTCGAGGGCCGTTTGCAGCGCCGCTGCACTATCGATTCCTCCGACACCTTCGCCGATGACGATCACATCACTGTAACCACCACCGCCTTGTACATTGACATTCACTTCAGTGATCACACTGGTGCCCTGCGTGGTGCAGTTTCCTACGATTTCGTAGGTGTGTGGCCCTGGAGGAGCAGCAATGTCGTCATAAACTGTGGTGCCAAATGGCAGCGCACTGGCCAGTTGGATTCCATCCCGAAGAACATCGTAGTTACTGAAACCGGCAGGGTTCCAGGCCAAGGCGACATCTCCGGTGCCGCAATCGACCACGCCGATGACCCCTGTGAGACCGAAGTCACACAGTTCTTCAATGACCAAGTCTCCGGTCAAGAGCGCACCGGCTGCCGGATCGTCCCAGGAACCAAGGCGTACGATGTAGGTGGTTCCGGATGTGCAGGGAAAGTTGAGATCGGAACTGACTCCACAGGAGTCGCCGTTACACGCGATATCGATCTTGGTGCCACAAGCACCACTGGCCTCGTACACGGCAAGATCGGTATCGATGGAGTTGCAGGTGGAAATCCTCAGGAAGGCATTGGTATCTGCCGTGTAGGTGAACCACATGTCACTGTAGAAGCCTCCGAGGAAACTACCGGTGCAGTTGCCTCCGTCCAACGGATCTGGGCTGTCCGTCATCGCTGTGAGATCAAATGGGTTTGCTCCCGAGACTGCTGCAATCGCATCGCAACACTCATCCGCTCCAATCGGCGGCGGGCAAGGTCCTCCGGTACATGCAACGGAACAGGACGCAGTCGTGGTGGAACCCGCACCGCAGTCACCGATGATCTGGTACTCATTCAGTCCCAGCGGGGCGCCGAGGTCGTCGTAAACCAAGGCATCTCCGGCAAGTGTGTCGATGACGACACCGTTGCGGAGCACCTGGATGCCGCCGGCGTATCCTCCGGGAACATTGAGGAATGTGGTCCAGTCCATGGTGACGTCATTGGTGGCACAATCGATGCTGCAATTGAAGGCATCAAAGGGCAAGCAGCCACAGGAACCGATGCAGGAGATTTCCACATCGTCGTAGTAGAACTGGCCACCACCTCCGTTGTAGAGGTCGAGGCACTGCATCGCTTGCTGACCCCCACCACCGACCCAGCCGCCATCGGTGACGATCTGGATATCGTTGTAGAAAGCCTGGTAGGTACCGACATCCAGATCTACATCGACTCTCACTTCAACCCAGGCGTCATATACCAAAGGAGCATCGCCGAAGGTTCCGCCTCCACCGGTGACGTCATCTGCATTGCACAGGCCCGTTGCATCAGACATGTGAATCTGTCCGGACCAGCTGTAGCCGGTGCCGCTACCGTCATAGGTATTCATCAAGATGAAGTAGTAATCTCCGGCCTGGCCGGCAGGGATATATACTTTGGACGTGAATGAGAATCCGCCGGAGGTCAGCCCTCCGAACAGGCGAACCACGTCATCGGCTGGAGTCAGTTCGATGCACCGATCTCCCGTGGGTGTGGAGTTGTAGGTGTTCACCACATCGGAATCGACGCCAGCAGCACCATCCCAGGTATCCCAGGATCCTTGTCCTGCAATTCCGGATCCGACTGCATAGTTTTCGAAGTCATCAAAATCGAGCAGTTGCGCATGAACTGCGGGTGTACAAAAAATTACCAATCCCAGGCAAACCGCAGCCAGGGTAGGCAAATGACGAATCCTCATCTTGTGTCTCCTTTCAGGAGATAGAACAGGGGTCATGCCCCTTCTTGGATGTAGACTGAATGTGCATCCAAACTGAAAGCGCCGCGATCTCACCTGTGGAGGTAGGAATTGCAAAACACTTGCGCTGGATGAAAACCCAAATTTTTATCGTTAACACAGAGCCCAAAAGTCGGGAACCTGGAGTGCTCGCACTTGCCGGCGTGTGGCCTGTTGCGTGACCTGTTCGGGCGTCACCGATGAGCAAGATGCGGAATCCTGAGCGAATCCGACGCTGCTTCCATCTTATGGGATGCAAGGGATGTGGACAACTCGGCTCCCTCATCGTTGGCCGGGCCGGAAAAATTTCCCTAATTATTGACCTTGTTTGGGTTTAGGCTTCAATCAGGGAGCCCTGAGGTTCCTAAATTTTCCGGTCTGAAGTGTCAGCATAGTCTCGAAGGTCAACGGATCGTCTCGCGCGGGAGGGCTCGGCCATGGAGAGAAGTGACTCAACCCGTGGCGATCGGAGTGATCGGTCGCCGCTCGATCCAGCCAAGAAATACGGGAGTGGCAGTCGAGGCCTGTGTTCGGCCGGCGGCCGGAACCCACCGAGGGGCCGGCTCCCCGATCAAATCGAAGACCTGGATGTCGCGGAGATGGTGGCCACGGTCGGGGCTGCGACTCCGGTGAAGATCCTCCGTGAACAGGCGCTGAAGAAGGGTCTTATCGTGTGCGGCATCCTGCCCGACGAAGAGGGGACCATCGGGGGGCTCTTCTCCGATCCAAGGGAAGGAGCTTCAGATACTTGTACGGGGCGGTTCCGCGATCATGTGCTAGGAATCGAAGGCGTGCGAGGCGATGGAGGCCCGATCTTATCGGGCGGAAGGGTCGTGAAGAATGTCACCGGATATGACCTGACCCGATTATTGGGAGGTGCGATGGGGGCACTGGGAGTGGTCACTCGACTTCACCTGAGACTGGAAGCGGCTCCTTCGTGCTGGAACATCATCCGCTGGGACTTTCACAATGATGAGCCTTGCTGGAGGCGGATGGATCGACTGAGGTCGTTGCCTTTTGAGCCTCATCTGATTTGCATCGAACCACTAAAGCAGCGGGTGGTCATCTTGCTGTCAGGGACGGTCCGCAGTGTAGAAGAAAAGAAGCAACTCATCGTGAATCTTGCGGAAGAGGCATCTACAAGGCCACTCGATGGCGAGGAACTGATGCAGGTCTATGCCGGGCTGAGGGCTGATGGGGGACAAGCATTACGAGTCCGAGCACGATGGCAAGACTGGAGAACCCTGCTCTCCACCGCAGGGGGTGACTGGAAAGCCCTGTTTCCTGCCGCAGGATTTGGGCTCGTGCAGGGGTGGCAGCGAGGCGATCGGCTCGATCAGTGGATCGCTCAGGTTCAGGGCCTGGAAGCAAGTGTGACTGCGGAGGATGTGCTGGCAGAGGAGCGCTCAGGGATCCCACTCGTCGCTCCAGATCCCAGTGATGTCTTGACCCGGAAACTACGGAGCCACTGGGATCCACAGAAAAACCGCAGTTGGCATGGAGATCGGCAATGAAGCTCAACTTCACCAGTATTCCGGCGCTCAAGGATTGCGTCCACTGCGGGCTGTGCCTACCCGAGTGTCCGACCTACCTGGCCACCGGCAGGGAGGCGGAGTCTCCCCGGGGAAGAATCGCCGCTCTTCGAGCGGTGGCCGAGAATCGTTCCGAGATTAGTGCGGCGATTCATGATGGCCTGGAAAGTTGTCTCGTCTGTCGGGCTTGTGAAAGTGCCTGCCCATCGGGCATCTCGATGGAACAACTGATGGCCAGTTATCGCCAGCAGTGTCGACAGGAGCGATCGGACCTTCCGGCACGAGTGGAGTCTTGGCTACTGAGAGAAGTGATTCCGCATCCGAGGCGACTGTCTGCACTGGTGGGCGGCTTGAGATGGATCGCTCCCTGGTTGAGACGGCTTCCATTCGCACGGGAAATACCGTCAGCGCATCGCTTACGCCCTGCCCCTGAGATACCCGAAGTGATGGAAGCGATGGGAAGTTGTCGCGGCACCGTATCGCTACTGAGGGGTTGTGTTGCGGATCGGATTTTCCGGGCAGAGACTCAGCTGTCGGCTCGGCTTCTGGCTGAAGCGGGTTGGAAGGTCGTGATTCCGTCGGCGGGTTGTTGCGGTGCGTTGCATCATCATGCAGGCATGATCGAAGAATCCACAGATTACAGGCGTCAGCGCTGGAGAGAACTGGCCGCTGACGGAGTGGATCATGTGGTCATCGAATCCGCAGGTTGTGCCGCACATCTGAATTCGACCAGCAGCCAACCGACTGGATTTGTCACCGATACTGCCACACTGCTGGCACGAGGCGGCAACTTCACCATCCAGCAGAAGCTGCCGGGAAGATCGGTGCTCTCACTCGCTTGTCACCAGCAGCACTCGTCACTCGACTTTGATGATGGAACTGAACTGTTGAAGAACTGCCTTGAAGAACAGATTCAATTGCCCGCTCCAGATCACTGCTGTGGAGCTGCAGGGATGTACATGGTTCGACGGCAAGAACTGTCGCGATCGATCGGAGAAGTGGCTCGAGATCGATTCGTCTCATCCCAGGCCGATCAAATCATCAGCGGAAATCCGGGCTGCATGTTGCGATGGGAAAGCTTGCTGGGTACCCAGAAGGTCATCTCACCGGTGCGATTGCTCGCTCATGCCGGCGGGTTGGAGAGCCTTTGAGATAGATGCGGGCAAAATCGACCCCGCTGCGGCACGAGCTTCAGTACGAAGGAAATCGACCCCTCCCTTGTCACCTCACCTCATCTACGGTTTACAGAGAAGAGTACTGAAAACTCGGTTCTCACGAGCCGCGGGCCGGAATTCACCAACTGGAGCGCCCTGAAGAGAGTCGCAATGATCGACGGCTTCATGCGCGCATCGATGTCGTTCATCTCTGTGGCGCCAGCGGACGGTCAAGGGGTGAGGATTCCTATGGCCGTTTGATCCGGCTGAATGTGTTCCTTCTTCAGTTTCTTCAGCTGCTCTTCGGCCATGCGACCGAAGTTATTCCGCAGCTGGGACTCATTCATGTGGAAGACACGTCTCAGCATCAACGATTCTGCAGCGGGGTAGGGATCGATCATCGAGGTTGGATCATGGACCCGGTAAGCACCCAGTAGAATGGCCGTTCCGCTACGAGCTTGCATCAAGATCTCCCCCGAGACGGGCTGGTCGAGAGCATAGGAAGTGGCTCCCTTCAGCTGATTTCGTGCGCGCGAGATGCGCTGGTTGATGGAGATGCGTGGGTCGATGGAACCCGGGGACGGAGCGATCGGCTGGCGGATAATGACGATCTCCGGTTCCAGGATCGGATTCCAGCAACAGGTACCATCTTCCGCTTCCAGTGCCCTTCGCAATCTTGGAACGAACAGGCCAATCGGTAAAGATTCAAGAGTTCCAGGGGCCGGGACCCGCCAACCAAAAGCGACCATCCCTTGATCGGCCACGGTGGTGGCGATGGGGGCGAGTTCACCGGGAGTGGATGGCAGTGCGGTGGGTGCGATCAGAGCTTCTCCGCCTGGAATCGAAGCCAACGAGTCCTTCATCAGCTGGATGATCGGTGCTGGATCGTAGGGCCCGACGATGGCGATACGAACTGTTCCCGGGTGGTAGGCGCGGGCGAGAAAACTGGTGATCTGCTGGCCGCTGATCTGATCGAGTTGATCGAGCCCCCTGGCGCCAGAGGCGAGTGGATCGAGTGCATCGAGGATCAATCGTGTCAGCCGGTCGGAGTCTCCGGCGGTTCCGCTTTGATCGAGAGATCGAATCTTGTCGCGACCTCGTTGGAGACTGGCCTCATCGACGGGTTTGATGTCGAAGCTCTCGACGATGGTCTCGATGCTTGCCGACAACTGTGCCGGGGCGACCTTTTCGATGATCCAGGTCTGATGACTGCCCGCCTGCACTTCTGGTGGTTGGCCGGCGGCCG
>JAPKAM010000085.1 GCA_028825265.1 Planctomycetota bacterium | reverse complement strand
GATCTACCGGGTTCGGATCTACCGGGTTCGGATCTACCGGGTTCGGATTGGATTCGAGCGAGTCGATCAGGGAGAGGAAAGTCGCCAACAGCGAAGCGATGTTGACGATGCGCCGCGGTGGCCCCTCCGGGGCCGGCACCGTGGTCTTCCAACGAGCAAAGAAGGGATCATCCTCGAGAGCCTCGATGCACACCTCACAGTGGTCCTGACGCGAGAAAAACGCCGCCACCGACTCCCCCGCTTGGTCCGGGTCCGCCTCCGCCAAGACGGTCCAAAAGGCGGTTCCTCGGACGATCTCGTCTCCGCATCGATGACAATGACGACGGCTCGCATCGACGCTCCAGCGCCCTCCTCCGGCCACCCGCTGCTCCTCCTCCCGTAAGCGGGCAAAGGCGCGCCGCGGAGCCGGTGAGGTGTCAGGAGAGGCGCCAGCGTCTTCCCCCTCAGAGGCTTGCTGCACCCTAGGTTCCACCTCCTGGCCCACCTCGGGATCGACCCCATCGGCGGCTCGGTTCGGCGTGACTGGCTCTGCTGGAATCAACGGTACCCCTCTTTCCCCTGCGAGGATCACACCCATCGGCAGTGGCATCAAGTCTCCGTGGCACTTGCCCGTCCCCGGTCTGGGCCCTACAACCGGGACTGGAGAAACAACCCATCGAGCAATCATCTCAACCGCCGGAGGAGTCTTGGCACAAGTATCGGATCAATTTTGCCACCTTCATGTGCATAGCCATTACAGCCTACTCGATGGGGTCAGCACCATCCCGGCATTGGTTCGCATGGCGAAGGACCAAGGAATGCAAGCGCTGGCGCTGACAGACCACGGCAACATGTATGGAGCTGTCGAGTTTCACAACGCGTGTCGCGCCGAAGGCATCAAGCCGATCATCGGAATCGAAGCGTACATCACCGATGGAAGCCGCCATGAACGCAAGCGAGAGAAGGGCAAGCAACACGCTTTCCACCTGGTGTTGCTGGCAGAAAACGAGGTCGGATACCATAACCTGCTGAAGCTCACCAGCAGCGCCTACACCGAGGGATTCTATTACAAACCGAGGATCGATCACGAGATCCTGCGACAACATTCCGAGGGGATCATCGCAACATCTGCATGCCTCTCCGGAGAAATCAATCGAGCGCTCCTCCATGGTGATTCAGAAAAAGCAGAGGTGTGTGCTCGAAGATACATCGACATCTTCGCACCGGGCCGCTTCTTCATGGAAGTACAAGACCATGGCCTGGTGGAACAGAAACGAATTCTGGAACGCGCCCCTGAGCTGGCCAAGAAACTGGGCATTCCGGTCATCGCGACCAACGACGTGCACTATCTTCGCAGGGAAGATTCCCACGCTCAGGAGGTCCACCTCTGCATCAACACTGGCAAGCAGATGGACGATGAAGACCGGCTGGCCTTTGACTCCGATTCTTTCTACTTCCGCAGCGGCAAGGAGATGGCAAAGGTCTTCGGTGACTACCCCGAATACATCACCAACACGATGGATGTCGCCTCGATGATCGATTTCAAGTTGGAGACTGGTAAAACATTTCTGCCCGTCTTCATCGAAGAAAGCGATAAGGAAGCGAACAGAACCGAAGATCACTCCACGCCCGAGGCGTTGCTAAAGAAGAACGAAGGACGCTTCTTTGAACTGGTCGAGGAAGGCTTTTCAAGTCGCTACCCTGAGGCGACAGAGGAGGCGCGCCAGCGGCTCGCATATGAGATCTCGGTGATCGTCGAGATGGGATTTGTATCCTATTTCCTCATCACCTGGGACTTTTGCAGATACGCCCGAGAGGAAGGGATTCCAGTAGGCCCTGGTCGCGGCTCTGCGGTCGGATCGATCGTTTCCTATTGCCTCGGAATCACCAACCTTTGCCCGCTCAAGTACGACCTCATCTTCGAACGATTCCTCAACTCTGACCGGGTCTCGATGCCTGATATTGACATCGACTTCTGCATGGAGGGCCGTGAGAAGGTGATCCAGTACGTGCAGAAGAAGTACGGCAAGGATCGAGTCTGCCAGATCATCACGTTCGGGACGATGGCCGCCAAGGCGGTGATTCGCGACGTGGGTCGAGCCCTAGGCATTCCGCTCAGCGATGTCGATCAGCTGGCCAAAAAGGTTCCCGATACTCTCGGCATCAAACTAGCGGAAGCGTTGGAAAGGGAACCCCAGCTGGCCGCAGCCGCAAAGGATCCTAGATTCCAGGAGCTCTTCGATGTCGGCATGCGACTTGAGGGGTTGAATCGACACTGCTCGACTCATGCCGCAGGTGTGGTCATCGCCGATCGTCCTTTGACCGACTTGATCCCGCTCTCCACCAACGGTGACGACATCGTGACCCAGTACCCGATGGAGACGCTGGAGCAACTGGGTCTGCTCAAGATGGACTTCCTTGGACTGCGCTATCTCACCATCATCGATCGGGCCTGCCGCCTGATCGAAGAGCAGGGCCAGACGGTCGACATTGAAAACATTCCGCTCGATGACGAAGCCTCCTATCAACTGCTCTGCAAGGGCGAAACTCACGGCATCTTCCAGCTCGAGAGTAGCGGGATGCGAGAGCTGCTACGGAACCTGGTTCCCGACTGCTTTGAAGATCTGATCGCGGTGCTGGCGCTGTATCGTCCAGGCCCCCTCGGATCGGGGATGCATACCCTTTACTGCGACCGAAAACATGGCAGAGAAAAGGTCGAATACCTTCATCCTTCCTTGAAGCCGATCCTGCACATGACCAACGGAGTGATCCTCTATCAGGAACAAGTGATGAAGATCGCACACGACCTTGCGGGCTTCTCGATGAACGATGCAGACAGTCTCAGAAAGGCGATGGGAAAGAAAAAGATCGAACTGATGGAAAAGTACACCGATCAGTTCATCAGCGGCTCGCAGGAAAAAAGCGATATTCCACCCAAGATCTCGAAGGCCATCTTTGAACAGATCGAGCAATTTGCTCGGTACGGTTTCAACAAGTCGCACTCGACCGCCTACGCCTTGATCTCCTACAGGACCGCATACCTCAAGGCGAATCATGCCGACGCATTCCTCGCTGCGGTGATGTCCTGTTACATCTCTGCTGTCGATCAGATGATCACCTACCTCGATGAGTGCAAGAGAATGGGCATCGAGGTACTGCCGCCCCATGTCAATCAATCGAGCAAGAACTACTCGCTCATGGACGGCAAAATCGTCTATGGGCTGGTCGCCCTCAAGGGTGTCGGAGAGAAGGCCATCGAGGCGATCATCCATCAGCGAGAGAAGAAGGGACCTTTCAAGAATCTGTTCGATCTGACATCCAGAGTCGAACCGGAACTGGTCAACAAGATGGTTCTCGAGCAACTGATCAGCGCTGGCGCATTTGATGAACTAGGACAGAGTCGCGCAATACTGCATGCAGCGGTCAAAGATGCCATCGAAGAGGGGAAAAGAGTCCACGCCGAGCGACGTGCCGGTCAATTGAGCCTGTTCGCTGCAAACTCGGAACCTGCCGTCCAGGAACAGTGGCCCGATGTTCCACCCTGGAGCGATGGAGAGACCTTGACGAGAGAGAAGGCGTCGCTCGGTTTTTACCTGAGTGGCCACCCCCTCGAGCGGATCGAGGCTGAACTCGAACCGCTTCGCACTCATCTGATCTCTCAGTTAACGACCAAACAGGATCGAAAAATGGTGACCCTTGCGACGATGGTCTCCAAAATCCGAAAGCGTCAGACCAAACGCGGTGAAGCGATGGCCATCTTGACCATCGAGGACCGTACCGGTTCGATCGAGGCGGTCGTCTTTCCCAAGACCTTCAAGACGACAAGCGAGATGATCGAGACGGATCAGGTTCTCATCATCCAGGGCGTCGCAGAGATCTCGGACGAACAGGAAGGGGGGCGCGGCAGCAGCCAGATTCGCGTCAACCGGATCTTGCCGCTGGAAAAGGCCTCTGAACAGGTCGCACGACAGATCGGCATCCAGTTCCCCGCCAACATCGACGAGGCGATCCTGTTCCAGACCAAGGAAATCCTCCAACGGCATCCGGGCAAATTACCGGTGACCCTGATCTTCGATCAGCATGGGCCAGACTCATGGCGAATTCCCTGTGGGAATGGTCTCCTCGCTAGTGCGACTCAGGAGTTGATCGAGGAACTTCGTGAGTTGCTAGGACCGGAGTCGATTCGCCTCGAGATCACCCAACCGGTGGAGACCGCATGAAGAGAAGCCTGCTGGCTCTCGACATGCCCATCTTCGAGGAGAACTGGCATCGCTTGCGCGACCAGATCCGCGACCTGACGCCAACCGGCAGCGACGCTGCGAGGATCTTGCCCGTCACCAAGTATCTCGATCGCGACGATGCTCGACAAATCCTCGATGGCGGCTATGGACCGCTCGGCGAGAATCGTGCCGACCAGTTGGTCGAGCGGACCGATCCAGGCCAAGATCCTGACGGCTGGCACTTCATCGGTCGGCTACAACGAAACAAGATCCGAGATGTGGCTCCTCGAATCAGTTTGTTTCACTCGCTCGATTCGGAACGACTCGCCACGGCACTCGATTCATGGGTGGACGTTCATCTCTCTGCTCCGTTAAGGGTACTGGTGCAGATCAACATCGCCGGGGAATCGCGCAAGGCGGGAATCGATCTGGTACTGGCCGCCGATCTGATCCTCTCCTGGATCGATCAATTTCCTTCCCTTCGATTTTGCGGATTGATGACGATGGCTCCCGATTGGCCTTCGGAACAATGCCGACCGGTGTTCCGCGCCTTGCGTGAACTCAGGACAGCGATTCAAGATCAACTCCCGGCCCCATCGGCTCCGCAGTTCGAGCATCTCTCGATGGGAATGTCGGGAGACTGGAAGGTCGCCGTCGAGGAAGGTGCCACCTTGATCCGCATCGGTCGCGCTCTTTACCGATCTCCGGAAGAGGAGGACTGATGCCTCGCATCGTCGCAGAAAAGGGACCTGACCGCGGCAGTACCTGGTCGATCCGTGAGCCATCGGTATTGCTCATCGGACGCGACAGTAATGCCCAGATCGCACTGCGCGATGAAGAGATCAGCCGCCGACATTGCCAGATCGAATTCAGGGATGACGTCTGGATCATCCGTGATCTGGAGAGTACCAACGGAATCCTGATCAATGGTGAAGAGATCTCAGAGCCTACCACCTTGCACCACAACGATCACATCGAGGTGGGCATCACCCGGCTCACATTTCTCACCGATGACGATCCACTACTGGGTTCAGAAATTGGCGGTTGTCAGATCGAGCAGAGAATCGGGCGAGGTGGAATGGGAACCGTCTATCGCGCCCGCCAGAAGTCACTCGATCGTCCGATCGCACTTAAGATTCTTTCCGAAAAATACACCAGTAATCCTCAGTTCATCTCCTTGTTCATCCGTGAGGCGAGATCCGCAGGCCGCCTCAGTCACCCCCACATCGTTCAGGTCTACGATGTCGGAAAAGAAGATTCCCACCACTACTTCACGATGGAACTGGTTGCTGGCGGATCGGTAGAGAAAATCATCGACGAGAGTGGCGCCATCCCTCTCGAACAGGCACTGCGAATCGCACGGGATGCAGCCACCGGTCTGGAATACGCTGAGAAGCAAGGGGTCGTCCATCGCGACATCAAACCGGGTAATCTGATGATCGCCAGCAACGGAGCAGTCAAGATCGGAGACCTGGGAATCGCGCGCACCACCGATGAATCCGGAGTCGCCTCTCAAAAGGACGGCGTCAGCGGATCTCCACATTACATCGCACCGGAGCAGGCTCGTGGAGATTCAATCGATCAGCGTGCCGATATCTACTCCCTCGGCGCGACCCTATTCCATTGCCTCGCTGGTCGCACCCCGTACCGCGGAGCTGGAGCGAGGGAAGTGATCCTCAAGCACATCCAAGCGCAGTCTCCCCCCGACCTGGCAGAAGTAGCCTCACAAGTCCCCTCCGACGTGGTTGATCTAGTGGCCCGAATGATGGCAGCCGATCGGGAGCAGCGGCCGGCCAATGCCAGGATCCTGGGAGAAGAGATCGACCAGTTGCTGCACTATCACGAAGCGAGGAGATTAAACCGCGACACGGGCCAACGACTTCTCACTTGGCCTGTGATCCTGATCTTCCTGGTCATTCTGATCGCATCTGTCGCCGCTTGGATTCAAGTTCAAACGAACCAGAGCGAGGAGACGCGAGTCGTGGAACTGGCGGCCCGACACTTCGAAGAGGTCTCTGACCGTCTCGACCTCGCCGAATCCGCAGCCAGTCGAGGTGACCCGGTGACCGCCGAGGAACTACTGGCGTCGATCGAGGCCGTGCCGATGGAACTCCAGTCTCGAATGAAATTACTGGAACAGACCATCGAATCCGAGCATCAAAGGGTCGAGAAGGTCTCCCGTGAAAACGATGCCCGTAGCCAACTCGCCGATGTGCTCTCTGCCACTGAGCAGGAAGTGAAGCCAGAACAGAAACTGCAGCAATTGCTAGACCTCGTCGAAGCGCATCCCGGGACCCGAGCCGGTGAGCGTGCCGAGGTTCTGGCCAATCAACTGAAACTGGAACTGCAACAAGCCGCTGAACTGGAAGAACGAGCTCTCTTCAGTTGGCAGCAGGTACTGGCTCGAGCCGAGGGTTGGAGATCGTCAAGGAACCCCGCCCGAGCACGTGAAGAAGCACTTTCCCTCTCCGACAATTTCGCCAGCACCCAGGCCTGGGAACAGAAAAATCAGTTCCTCGAGCAACTCAACAGTGAAGCGGCCATCCTGTGGGCCGAGGCCAACACAACGGTGAAAGAGTTACTCGATGAGGGGAGATTCGCCCAGGCGGAAGACATCATCGACGGGGTCGTCTCACGGGCGTTGCTGCCGGGCACCCGTGATCTCGAACCGCTGCTCCGGGCCGAGGTCTCCGCCGCTCGAATCGCAGCCGAGACGGTGCTCACGCCACAGGTCGGGCCAGTCGTGAGAGAAGGGTGGAGCACTCTCAATCACAGCTTTTCCGGGCGAGAATCCTCTTCTGTCCTGCGCGATGCCGCCTTGCGCGACGGCTTGCCAGAATCGGCGATGCAGGTGATCGACCGGCATCAGGAGTTCCTGGTCCAGTTCGATCCAGCCCTCGCCAGTTTACCCCCGATCGACCTCCCTCAACGCTCTGGCCGCATCATCGAGGGTAGTGCTTCCGGCGATTTCCTCGCCAGCATTGTCAGAATTGAGAAGGATCGGGTGATCTACCGGGATCGAGAGGAGCAAGTCGGGCGTTACCTCCTGTGGAAAGAGATCGCGCCGGGATCGAGACTCGACCTGTTGCTCGAAGCCGGTCCTCCCGAGGGAATACTGATCCATGTCACCTTGATGCTGGAATGGGCAGGAAGGAGCCCGGAGGCCGCGCCACTCTGGCAACAGATCCCGACCGATACGGTGCCACGACTGCGTCAGTTGCTACGTGAGACGCGGGATTAGGATGGAAGGATTTCCATGTCGCCCTATACTCCCGTCTCCCTGATCCAGACTGCCCAAGGAGTCGAATTGCCGATCCGGGCGATGGCAGGTGCTTCTCGAAACGAGATTAGCGGCGTCCGGAACGGAGCGCTGGTGGTGAGGATCACCACGGCTCCAGAGAAGGGTCAGGCGAATCGGGCCATCGTCGAATTGCTGGCGAAGACGCTCGAGATGCGCAAGAAAGACCTGACCTGGATCCGAGGAGAACGCCATCGGAACAAGTGCATCCTGTTGTGCGAGGCTGATCTGACCCAGGTGGAGCAGAGATTGAGTGAATGGACCGATCCTCAGGAGGATCAGTAGCATGAAGAAGGAGTTCGGATGAATCGCATTCTCGAGGCGGGCCACCAGTTCCAGCAAAGGGTCGAAAAGGCGACCGAGGCGATCGCAGCGATCAACACCGGTGCCCCTCCCGACACTGCGCTGATCCTCGGTACCGGCCTTGGAGCACTGGTCCACGAGATCTCTGATCCGTTGACCTTGCCCTACCGAGATATCCCAGGATTTCCCGTTTCCACTGCACCCGGTCATGCCGGGCGACTCCACATCGGTCAGATCGGTTCGGCCAGAGTCCTCGCCTTCGAAGGTAGATTCCACACCTACGAGGGCTGGTCGATGGCCGACATCTCGATGCCGATGCGTGTGGCCGGGCGACTGGGAGTCTCATCGGCCATCATCTCGAATGCCTGCGGTGGAATCGACCCTGAACTAAAAAAAGGCGATTTACTGCTGCTCGACGACCACATCAATTTGCTAGGACAGAACCCACTGACGGGAGCCAATGTCGACCAATGGGGACCCCGATTCCCCGACATGTCGCAACCGTACTGCCTCGAATCGGTCGCCAAGATGCAGAAAATTGCCGCCCAACTTGGAATTCGAGCGTCTCAGGGCGTCTATGTTGCGGTGCCCGGGCCCAACCTTGAAACTAGGGCGGAATACCGGATGCTTCGCACTCTGGGGGCCGATGTGGTGGGAATGTCGACAATTCCGGAAGCGATCATCTGTGCCCATGAGGGGATTCGGGCCAGCGCAATCTCGGTGGTCACCGATCTTTGCGACCCAGAAGACTTGAAGAAAGTGTCCGTCGAGGAGATCCTTGCAGTGGCTGCAGAGGCCGAGCCGAGACTGACACGCCTAATTGTAGATTTTTTGAATCCATAAAACCTGACCCTTACGGGTCCGGGAAGGGAATTAAGCGGATGACAAATTCTGAGTACTCGTTCGAAGCGTTCGTGAATAAAGAGAAGGACTCCGACGACGAGAATCCGAAAAAAGCCAAGGTTCCGTTCATGCGCGATCTGATGGAAAAGCAACGGACCCTCTTCATCTCTGAAGAGGTCTCACCGAAACTGACCAGCAAGATCGTGCCGGCTCTGATGTGGCTCGATTCTCAGTCGGACGATCCGATTCGACTTTTCATCAACACTCCAGGAGGATCGGCGGATGATGGCTTTGCCATTCATGATGCCATCAAGTTCATCCGGAGTCCGGTTCTGTGCATCACCAATGGGCTCAATGCCTCTGCCGGTACCGTGATCTTGTTGGCGACTCCCAAGGAGCGGCGCTTCGCCCTTCCCAATAGCCGCATCATGATTCACCAGCCATCGAGCGGCGTTCGAGGGAAAGCCTCGGAGATCGAGGTCACGGCCGAAGAGATCATGAAATTGCGCCGACGCTGTAATCAGTTGATCGCAGATGGTACCGGTAAGTCATTCGAAGAGGTCGAGAATGACACCAATGCAGACTGTTGGATGTCACCCACAGAAGCTCTCGAATACGGGCTGATCGGGCAGATTCTCACCAGTCTCAGCGATCTGTAGGAGCGAGTGCCAGTGACCAGAAAAGAAGCAAACCCGATGAGCGCCGAGCCGGCGAGCATCGGGTTTCTTCTTTCCGGCGGAGGTCGGAGTCTAGAAAACCTGCACCAGGCCATCGAGCAACGATCGATCGCCGCCTCCATCGATCTGGTGATCGCCAGCCGACCGAAGGCTAGCGGTCTGGAGCGGGCCACTCGCCTGGGAATCCCTCATCAGGTTCACCGCTGCAAGGAACCGCAATCGGCCCACCAGATCTTCGAAAGCCTCGATGCCGCGGGGTGCCAGTGGGTTCTACTGGGTGGCTGGCTGCGCAAACTGGAGATTCCAGCGAGATGGCTTGGCAAGGTACTCAACATTCACCCCTCGTTACTTCCTCTGCACGGCGGAAAAGGGTGCTATGGAGATCATGTGCATCAGCGGGTGTTGGATGCAGGGGAATCCTTCAGCGGTTGCAGCGTCCACTTCGTCGATGACCACTACGATCATGGTCCGGTGATCTTGCAGCAACGGGTACCAGTTCTTGCAGAAGATACGATAGAAAATCTGGCCCAGCGGGTTTTCGAGGCGGAGAAAATCGCTTACCCCCAGGCACTGGAGATGGTTCTCAGTGGTGAAGTAAAATTCGAACGGCGTTAGCCGACTCGGATTCGCCGAAACTTACGCTTTCCGACCTGAATCACCATTCCATCTCGAACCTCAATCTGGCTGCCCTGATCTTCGAGACGCTGCTCATCGATCCGCACTCCACCACCTTCGATATTACGACGAGCCTCGTTATTCTTGGTCGCTAATCCTGCATCGACGATCAGTTTCACGACCCAGATCTTGCCGTCTTCCAGGTCCGCAGGTGAAACCGTGTACTCTTCGATCACCTCCGGCATCGCCTTCTGGCTGAAGACCCGCAAGAAGTGAGCCTCTGCTGCCAACGATTGCTCCTCGTCGTGGTAAAGCCTTACCAGTGTCCGGGCGAGGAGCCCCTTCGCCTCGCGGGGAGATCCAGCGAGAGCCTCTTCGATCTCGGAAAGTGACCGATCCGTGGCGAGTGTGAAGTAGTCCTTCATCTGTGCATCGGGAACCGACATCGTCTTGCCATAGATCTCTTCGGGGGGATCACTGATTCCGATCGAGTTCCCGTAAGTCTTCGACATCTTCATCGAACCATCGGTCCCCACCAGCAGCGGTGTGGTCATACAAACCTGTGGCTCCAGACCTTCCTGTCGCATCAGATCGCGCCCCAGCAGCAAATTGAAGGTCTGGTCCGTTCCTCCCACCTCGATGTCTGCCTCGACCTGGACTGAATCCCAGGCTTGCATCAGAGGGTAGATGAACTCATGAACACTGATCGGATGGCCTCCGGAGTAACGCTTGCTGAAGTCATCTCTCTCCAGTTGTCGTGCGACGGTGGTCCGACCACAGAGCGCGATCACATCGAGGAAGGACATCTCCCGGAACCAATCGCCATTCCAGCGAAGTTCGGTTCGTTCCTGATCGAGGATTTTCCAGGCCTGCTTCAGATAATCCTGAGCATTCTCACGACACGCATCATGGGTGAGGGTCGGTCGCGTCTTGTCCTTGCCCGATGGATCCCCGACACATGCGGTGTAATCGCCGATGATCAGAACTGCGACATGGCCTGCGTCCTGAAACTGTCGTAATTTTCGGAGCGGAACCGCATGCCCGATGTGAAGTTGAGGGTTGGTCGGATCCACTCCGAGTTTGACCCGAAGAGGGCGATCCTCGGTCCGAGACCGGATCCACTTCTTTTTCAACTCCTCGATGGTGTCGATGCTGACCACACCGCGGATCACCTCATCGAAGGCAGGATCGGACAGGTTGGGTTGTTCTTCTGACATCAATTCCCCCTCAAACGGTCCTTGGCCTGGCCTGTCCCACGACGAACTTGGCGAGTCACTCCCCAGATCTTCCATGCTCTCGCAGATCGCTCCCGAATCAACCCCGTCACCTCTTCCAGAGATTTCACGATCAGGAGATCGAGGACCCCGTGATGCGCTCCCAGAGTGGCGAGGAACTCGTCGACGATCGGATCGGAGGGGTTGGGTGATCGCCTCGAATCACTCCGCTCTGCCAGCCACAAGTACTGAGCGATGGCCATCCGGACCGGGTTGCCATCGAGCAGAGCTTTTCGTACTTCGCTCTTCGGATTTTGTTCGATCGATCGGTATTGCTCGGGAACCACCAGTCCTGTTTCTTCCAGCCACGGGATTCCTCGACTGACCTCACCTTCGGCAGTGACCAGCCGAACCGGCATCGTCACTCCTGTCACGGCCCATTGCTGAAGCACCGGCATGGAACTCGGGACAGGCATCGGCAAGGTGACCGGGATGGCACGACTCGCGCCCGCCTCGACTCGGAATCCACTCTCGATGCGTAGTACACGGACATCCGAGAGTGACCGAATCGTTCCATTCTCGTAAACCTCGTTGACGGTCCACTTCACCTGTCCGAGAACCGGGTTCTGCTCATGGTCTCCGAACAAGATCTTCTCCTGAGTCAGATTTTCAAGCACCACCGATCCCTCGAGAAAGGACAACGGAAAGGCACGAGTTTCATCCGCCTCATCCAGTTCAAAACGCACCACAAAAACACTCCGACTCAGATGTCTCCCGTGCGCCCTTCGACGTAGTTTTTTCACATCGAGTCGCAAGGGAAATTGATCGGGTGCCAGCACCAAGATCGCTTCGCAGACACGCCACGCTTTCTCGAAGTTACCGTTCTCGAAGGAGAGAATCGCACCTTGATAACGAGAGGTGAGGAATTCGATCACCGCGTCCCCTGAGGACTCCTTGGGAGTGGGCGCTGCGGGAGACTGCCGTTCCATGCTTGCTGCAACGGTCGGCGGCACTGACAAAGAGGGCCTCGAGAAACGAAGGATCTGGTCCCCGTCACCGACAGCGGCCGCTGCCACTGCGGTGACGAGGACACAGAACACGACCACTCCAAACAGGAGTTTCGTGGTGGTCATCGACTCAAAGATGGGAACTCCGGGGAATCTAGGATTCCTGGGAATCTCCATCCTTTTCAGGGGTCGTCTCATCATCTGCAACTTCCTCTGCGGCAGGCTTCTCTGCGACAGGTTCCTCTGCGGCAGGTTCCTCTGCGGCAGGCTTCTCTGCGACAGGTTCCTCTGCGACAGGTTCCTCTGCGACAGGTTCCTCTGCGACAGGTT
>JAPKAM010000084.1 GCA_028825265.1 Planctomycetota bacterium | reverse complement strand
GTGCTGACCGATCTCAAGTACCAGCATGGCGTCCAGCGCTACGTCGCCATCTCGCGGAAGATTGCAGCAGTGCTGGAGCAAGATGGCATCGAGCCGGATCGCATCCGCGTGGTGCACTCGGGGGTGCCGCCTCTTGCCGAGCCATTGCGCTCGGTTTCACAGGTGAGAGATCAGTTGCGACTCGACAATTCGACCCCCCTGCTCGGTTCGGTGGGTGCCCTGCGGCAACACAAGGGACACATCCATCTGGTCGAGGCGATGGCTCAACTTCGGGATCGCCAGCCTCGAGCCCAGTTGGTGTTGATCGGTGACGGAAAACTGGACGAGTCTCTGCGAAACTGTGCGCGAAAGTTGGGCATCGAGGAGCGGGTGCATCTAGTCGGCTTCCAGGAAGATGTCGCCTCGTGGCTGGCAGCACTCGATCTCTACATTCACCCCAGTCTCGAGGAAGGGCTCGGCACCAGCATCCTCGATGCGTTGAGTGCCGGCCGGACCGTCATCGCCAGCGATGTCGGTGGCATCCCGGAGGTGATCGAAGATGGAGTCACCGGCCGATTGGTTGCGGCGGCGAATCCTACACTTCTCGCCGAGGTGATCGATCAGATGCTGGATAATCCCAACACCGCAGCGCGCCTCGCCGAAGCGGGCCAGCAACGGGCCACTCAGCAATTCAGTGCCGAAGCGATGGTCGAGGGAAACATCAGAGTCCACCAGGAACTGCTCGATGAACTGCAAGCCGGAGAATCGAGCGATGAGGAGATCACCCGATGATTCCACTTCGTGACAGCGAGCCCAGTGGCATCACCCCCTATGTGACCATCGGGCTGATGGTGCTGAATATCCTCGGGTTCCTGCTGCAACTGAGCGGTGGTGATGAGCTCATCGACCATTTCGGCCTGCGCCCCGCCATTCTCGTCGGTTGGATCGAAGGGAAAGAATCGATTTCCGAGCCCGAGATCAACTTCGATCAATTCGATCCACCCGAGTCCACTGAATGGAATCGATTCGAGCGACACGCTCCCCGCGAATACCAGATCTCCTTGGCCGATGCCGTGCTTCCACTCTTCTTGTCGATGTTTCTCCATGCCGGATTTCTTCACATCATCGGCAACATGTTGTTCTTGTGGATCTTCGGTGACAATGTCGAGGCGCGGTTGGGGCACCTGCGTTTTCTACTCTTCTACATCATCTGCGGAGTCGCCGCCGGCTTGGTCCATTGCCAGTTTTCACCCGATTCGCTGATCCCGACCATCGGTGCCAGTGGAGCGGTGGCCGGTGTGCTGGGAGCCTACTGGTTCTGTTTTCCCCATTCTCTGGTCACGGTGCTGTTCTGGTTCTTCATCTACATCCGTACCTTTCAGATTCGAGCCAGCTGGTTCCTCGGCATCTGGGTGGGCTTCGATATCTTGAAGGCTCTCAACGATACCGGTGGCAACGTGGCGGTGTGGGCTCATATTGGCGGCTTCTTCGCCGGTCTCGGCCTGGTGATCCTGATGACTCCCAAATCTGCCCGAGGAAAACGCCCGACACGCTGGTCCGTCATTCGATAGGAGTGCTCTGTTGCAACCTTGGCTCCCCTGGATCGTCTTCCCGCTGGTCGGTGCACTGATCGGCTGGGCCACCAACTGGCTGGCCGTCAAGATGCTGTTTCGTCCCCATCGCCCGATCGGTTTCGGGCCGTTGAAGTTCCAAGGAGTGGTGCCACGTCGCCAGCAGGCGCTCGCCGATAGTATTGCTGAAACCGTGCAGGAAGAATTGATCTCCGCCGAGGACATCGCTCAACTGGTCCAGAAACTCGCCACCAGTGATCAGGTCCGGAATCGACTCCAGGGACGCATCGATCAGTTGATCGAGGAACAACTACAAAGTTTCGGCCCGATGGTTTCCGCGTTCTTGCCCAGTGATCTGGTCGAGAAAATTCGCACTCGAATCGAGAAAGAGGTCTTCTCCTTCATCGAAGAACTGGGTCAAGAACTGCAAGGGACCCTCGGCGAGCAACTCGATCTGAAGCAGAAGGTCCGCGAGAGAATCCTCGCCTTCGAACTGGATCAGATGGAACGACTGGTACTACGCGTGGCAAAAAAAGAACTGGGCCACATCGAGATCCTCGGCGGTGTGCTTGGTTTGATGGTCGGTCTGGTCGAGGCAGGATTGCTACTCTTGTGGAGTTGATGATCAGAAGCTCTTGAACACCTGGGCGATTCCGGGTCCCTCGACGTGCATCTTGAACTCGTTGAAGTGGCCCCACGGTGTGTGATGAACCTGGAAGCCGACCGACACCAGTCGCTCCCCCACCTGCTCGATGATGCTGCGCGACGCTTCCGGCTCAGCGGTCTGCTCCGCCAGGTGCGCAAAGGAGTGCAACACCACCTGCTCGACCTCGACCTTGCGCGCGTGCCACTTGAGATTCTTGATCGCTTTTCTCACCGCTGTCACCCGATCGTCGAGGTCGTGCGGTTCGACATGGATCCACGCCAGCACCGCACCGTCGCCGATCGACGCCTCCTGCTGGCGTTCCTGTTCCGTCTCGAGGTTGCGACAATGGGTTTGGTACCAGAAATCTCTCACATGGAGCATCAGCATCTTCATGCGCCGATCTTGCCTGGAGAGGAGTGCGCCGTCCATATCTGACCATTTCCTGACCGGATAGAGTTTGACCATCTCTGGCCATCGCTCCCCCGGAACGGTATTATGTGGATAGATCCTGGCCACTTTGTCTCCCGGAAAGAGGATATGTGCCTGGAGCCGCACCCCAACAGCTGCTCAATCACCGATACCGCCTCGATGTTCGCATTGGTCGTGGCGGCATGGGAGATGTCTGGCGCGCCCACGATGAGGCACGAGACGGCGCCCAAGTGGCGATCAAGTTGATGCCCGAGGGCCTCGATGAAGTCGATCGGCGCCGCTTCGAACGAGAAGTTCGAGTGTTGCAGGAGATCTCTCATCCGTCGGTGGTGCCGCTACTCGATATCGGTTGGGAGGGCGGCAGCCTCTTCTACGTGATGGAGTATGTCGGTCCCATCTCGCTCGAGGATGTTTTTCTCGCTCATCCCGATGGCCTACCAGAAACACGATGGCGGTGGCTGATCGAACGAGCTGCGGAGGTCCTCGATGCGCTGTCGCACCTACACCAGCAACGACTGGTGCATCGCGATGTCAAGCCGAGCAACGTCTTGCTGCGACCGGGAAGCGCTGGAATAACCTCGGGCACCGACTGGGATCCACTCGACTCTTCGCGGGCGCTGCTGGCGGACCTGGGACTGGTCGCCCGCACCGATGCCGATTCAGCCCTGACCCAGAGTGCGCTGGGAACCCCACAGTACATGGCGCCGGAACAGATCGAGAGTCCTTCCGCCGTCGACGAACGAAGCGATCTGTGGTCGGTGGGCATCCTCCTCTATCGAGGAATCGCCGGGCGTCTCCCCTACCATCGCCTCAGCGATGCCCTCTCTCGAAGGGCTGCAGAGCCACTCCCACAATTGCCGTCAGAGATCGGAATGACGATCGCTGCCCTGATGAAATTCGAACCGCATCAACGGCCACCCGATGCCGCTCATGCCGCGGCGATGCTGCGCAATTGCCTCCAAGAGACCCCTGGGGAAACTCCCGAAATCGAGATCTCGCGCCGCTCCATCCCATCCTTCACCGGCCGCCTGGAAGCCCGCCATCAGATGTTGGAGGCGGCTCACAGCGCTGGACGAGGTCAGGGTCGCTGGATTCACATCGAAGGAGAGCGTGGCCATGGCAAAACCTGGCTCGTCAGTCGCAGCGACTTTCGATCTCGCGCGCTGGTCGAGCACCAGTTGCAGCATTTCAGCGGTGCTTTTGACGGCCGCGAGCCGCATGGAGGATTTCGTTGGCTGATCGAACAAGTGCTCGGACACATCGAGCGAAAGGGCGGGACCGAACGAGCGGTCGCTGCACTGGGGCGCTGGGGAGGACACCTCGCCGATGCCTTCCCGAGACTGTCGGGACATGGCTGGATCGAGGGATGTCCACGACTGGAAGAATCACCGCCCCCTGAAATCATCCAGGAGCGAGTTCTCGAATCGGTGGTGAGGTTGCTCACCACCGATGCCGAGGTGGAACCAAGAACGCTGGTACTGGAAGACCTCCATTATTGCGACGAGTTCGACATCGAGTTGCTGCGTCGATTGATCCTGGCATCGCTGGATCTTCCGATGCTGGTCATCACCACCGCACGCCCGATCGCCACCCGGAACTTGAAATCGCTGGCGCGCCTTCGCTCCGAAATCGAACGGGAAGATCGATTCCAGCGGATCGATGTACTTCCCTTCGAAGTGGCTGAAAGTTCCGCTCTGTTGCGATCGATGTTGAGTCCCAGCCTGCCCCTCTCTGCGAATCTCTCCGAGGCTCTGCAAACACAAAGCGATGGAGTGCCGCTGATCCTGGTCCAGTTACTCGGTTCTCTCTGGAGCCGCAATGCGCTGGTCATCGCCGATGGAGAGTGGTCAGCCAAGAAAGAGGCACTGCAAGATTTGCCGATTCCCGATGCGGCACGAAGCCACTTTCTTCAACTTCTCGATGAACTCTCCGGGCCACAGCGCAGGGTGCTGGATGTGGCCTCAGTGATCACCGGACCCATCGATTTCGACCTGCTGGTGGCTGCCTGTGCCATCGATGAGTTCGATCTGGATGGCCACGCCAGGGTGTTGGTCAGAAGCGGAGTGCTGCAGGAAGATCCTGGCGGATTTCGCTGGGGACATGGCTGGGAACAGGAAATCGTACGAGACGAACTGACCCAACCGATGCTGCGCCGCTTGAACCTTCGTATCGGCAACTTGCTGGAGCAGCGATTCACCGAGGAGGACGCACCGGTGCAGGCGATCGCCGAGCACTTCTCCCTCGGAGGAGACGAGGAAAAGGCGCGTGACTGGCTGCTCAGAGCGGCAGATCGTGCCGAAACTGCCTGGGCGCATGACCGAGCCCTCGAACTGTGCGAACGGGCACTTCACCTTTCTCTCGAATCATCGGTTCAACGTGTATTGCTCAATCGCATCGGCGAACTGCGCTTGCAAACCGGAGATCCGGAAGGGGGGCGTGCCGCATTCACCCAGGCGATGGGTCTGTGGACAGCGATCGAGGGACGCTTGCTCGCCGATCCAGAGGATGTCGCTGCCGACGAACTGCAATCGTATATCCAGTTGATTCATCGCATCGGAGAAGCCCAGATGCACGCTGGAGAATACGAGCCCGCTCTTGCCAATTTCCGCAAGGCGCAATCCCTCGCAGAGGCTGCATCGCTGCCGGATCGAATCGCCCTCGCACTCTGTCGTCAAGGTGCGGTGCACGCCTTTAAGGACGACCTGGACGCCGCCCGATCCGCCTATGAATCGGCCCGATCACTCTGCCAGAAGAAGGTCGAATTGGATCATCCTCACACCGTTGCCCTGATCGGCCTCTCCTCCATCGCTCGCAGGCAAGGTCAACTCGAGCAAGCATTGCAACTTTGTGAAGATGCACTTCCGCTGGCCCAACGAATCGACAATCCTTTGCAACTGGCAGGCATCTACGGACAGCGTGGCACCCTGCTGCAAAATCTGGGTCGTATCGAACAAGCCATCGAATCTTATGAGAAGTCTCGTGCCCTGCGCGAAGAGTGTGGCGATCGCCGAGGGCTCGCCATCACCCTGATGAATCTGGGTAGGATTCTGGTCAGCAGTGGTTCCGCAGATCGCGGTGAAGAGCAATTGCAGAGAGCGCTGGAACTGTTTCGTGAAACCGGCGATCTGCAGGGCCGGGTGCTGACTCTTGGAAATCTCGGCAGCCTCCTCTACCACCGCGGAGACCACGGTTCGGCTCGAGAACTGCTGGATCAATACCTGGAGCTGGCGACCCGACACGGTCTCAAGCGACCGGAGGCGGATGCCCGAGTCAGCCTCGCCATGCTGGAACTGGAACGGCACCGCCCCGAGCGAGCCCTTCAATACCTGGAACTGGGTGCCGAGGGTTTTCTCGCTGCCGGCGATCGCCAGGGCCACCTCAATGCCCAAGTTCAGCAGGCACGAGCCGCCGGAAGAAGCGGAGATCCGAAGGGCGCCCTGGAACTGGCTCGGAGCACCGAACAGGCGGCACGAACTTCCAAGGGAGTGCCCCTGCTGATCGAGTCCCTGCGGATCCAGGCAGAAGCCCACAGGGAGTTGCAGCAACTCGATGTCGCCCTGAGCCGGGTCGAGCAATCCCTCGAAGCCTGCCGAGACCAGCGGCTCCCCTACGCCGAGGGGAGTTGCTGGAGAACCCTCGGTAAGGTCCAGCGAGATCGTGGATTCGAGTGGGCCGATCGCGCCGGTCTCGCTTTTGAGAAATCAGTGAAGTTGTTCGAGGAAGTGGGAGCACGCCATGCACTGGCGGTCACTCGCCGCGAGTTTGCATCTTTCTTGCTTGAGGTCGAAGAACCGCAACTGGCCACCGAGCAACTGGAAAAAGCATTGACCACTTTCACCGACCTGGATTGTCCCGAAGAGAAACGGATGACCGAAACGATTCTCGCCGGCGTCACACGATAGAAGGAAACCAAGATGGAAAAACTAGACTACCGGGTACGAGCAGTTCTGGCACGAGTCCGCAGTACTCTCGACCGTTTCAGCCTCCGTCTCGAGGTCGACTGGAACTACGATGTACGACGGGTTCTGGAAGAGATCCTCGCACTGGCGGTCGGTGAACTGGAGTTTGGTGACGGCGCCCCGGTCGATCGAGCCCTGCTGATCACCCAGGATCTTCGTGGTGAACGTCTCGAAGCCGGTGCCGGGTGGAGTGCGCAGGAAGAAGATCTCACTTTCAGTCGTACCATCGTCGATCAGACGATGCAGGGCGGCAGTTCGATACTGTGCGAAGATGCTCTCGATGATCCACGGTTTCGGTCGTCGGAAAGTTTGCGTGGCCTACAGGTATTGACACTGCTCTCGGTGCCGATTCGAGCCGGGGAGGAGGTGATCGGTGCGTTTTACATCGAGAGAAGGGATGCAAGACATCTCTTCAACGAGAGGGATCAGGCGTTCGTCGAGGCCCTTGCCGAAACCATCGCTCCGGCAGTGCGGACGGCTCTCATCCATCAAGATCACGTCCGGGAACTGAGAGAGCTTCGTTCAAAAAACGAATCGACCTCACGGATGGGCCGCATCATCGGCCAGTCGGCAGCCATCTCTCGCACATTAGACCTGGCTCGTACTGCAGCGGCACTCGATCGAACCGTCCTCATCACCGGAGAATCGGGGGTCGGCAAGGAATTGCTGGCCCGAGCCATTCACGATCAATCGAGTCGGTCGAAGAAACCATTTTCGGTGGTCGATTGTTCAGGACTGTCGGAAACCTTGCTCGAAAGCGAATTGTTTGGGCACGTGAAGGGCTCTTTCACAGGGGCCACCGAGGACAGGGTAGGCGCCTTCGAGGCGGCCGAAGGTGGAACCGTATTCCTCGACGAAATCAGCGATGCCACCGGGCCGATGCAGCAACTCCTGCGCAGAGTCTTGCAGGAAGGCGAGATACGCCGCGTCGGAGATCGACAGTGGCGCAAGGTCGATGTTCGGGTGCTATGTGCGACCAATCGGGATCTATCCGAGGAGGTCGAAAAGGGGAACTTCTTACTCGACCTGTTCCACCGTATGCACGAGTTCCCGCTCAGGATCCCTCCTCTGAGGGAGCGCAAGGAAGATATCCCACTGCTGACCCAGTACTTCGTGGCGCTCTTTGGAGAGAACAAAAATCCACCCATCGGCGAGGTCACCCCCGATGCACAGACGATCCTCTCCCGGCGCGACTGGAAGGGAAACAATGTCAGGGAACTTCGCAATGTGATTCGTCTTTGTGTCGACCTGGCCCCCGGGCCGGTGATCGACACCTCTGTTCTGGGTAGAGTCTTCGAGGTCCGCGGGGACCCAGCGGCGGAAGTCCAGAGCGCTCCAGAAATACAGGTGCCCGCCGGTACGCTGCTCCATATCGATCGAGCCGGACTCTCCCGGTTGATCGAATCGACTCCTGAAAATGCCGCCAAAGGAAAACGACCATGGGCACTGTTGCAGCGAGAGTTCGGGGGAGTCCTGATCACAGAAACGCTTCGACAGACTCGATGGAAATTGCGGCCCGCCGCCAGAATACTGGGAATATCTCCGGTTAAATTACGTCAGGACTTTCGAGTGTGGATCGAACACTTGCTCACCGTCTGCCACCAGGATCAACAGGAAGTGGCGACAAGGCTCGATATGCCCATCGAGATGCTGGTCAGGAAACTGGAAGATCTCGGCATCGGTGGCGCCGCTTCGGCAAGCCAGGCCCCATCATGAAAGTTGGAATCATCCGCGCCGATCTCCAGGTTCCAGGGTCTCGGTCTCTGAAGGAAAAACGCCACGTACTCCGTAGCCTGAAAGATCGATTGGTCTCTCGTTTCGAGGTGTCGGTGGCCGAGGTGGATCATCAGGACAAACTCCAGCGAACCATGATCGGAGTCTCATTTGTCGCCTCTGACGGCAAGAACGCGGAATCTCGGATGCAACAGATCGTCACATTCATCGAGGGATTCACCGGTGCGATGGTGATTTCAATCGACAAAGAGATCCTACACGAGAATCACTAGACCCCTCGCACCGTCGGACCCTGCGGTTATCCTGATGACACAAAAGTGACAGACCAATCCTGCTGCACTCTGGAGGAATCTTGAAGATCGAAGCGCTGGGACATTCGGCATTCATCGCCACCATCGAGCGGGAGAATCGATCTCCCTTGCGTCTTCTGGCCGATCCATGGCTCGATGATCATGTCATCGGCGATGTAGGTGGTCGCTTTCCGAGGGTTCGTGCCGACTGGTCTCAACTGGGACCGATCGACGCCGTCTGGATTTCTCACTCACATACCGATCATCTGTGTCCCTACTCGCTGCTTCAGTTGCACCAGCAACTGGACCCCGCCCCACAGCTGTTGATCCCTTCCAGCCTTTCTTACCTGCGAGGTCTGTTCGAGCAATTCCTACCCTCCTGGCCTCTGACCATCATCGAACAGGAGACCCCTGTCGATCTGGGCGGAGTTCGAGCCCGTGCCTTTTTCAACCTGCGAGATCAGGCCACCAATGAAGATGACTGCATGATCTTGCTGCTCGACAATGGTCAGGATGCCATCCTGTCCGAGGCGGACGCAGTGTTGCCTATGGAGGATCCAGCCGTTCGGGAGTTGGTTGGAGAATTGCTCATCGAAGCCGGTCCCAGGCAACGAATATTCGTCACCACACGCAACGAACTCGAGGCAACGATGGCCAGCATCGATGCCCCGGATCAACAGGCCCGCCAACAAGTGGTCCTTGAGCAGCGGCTCCTCACCACCCAACTCGCCGAAGCGGAAATCGTACCTAATGGATCGGATACGTGCCCTTGGATGACCGAGGGAACGGTGAGAATCGTCATCGGCCAGGGAATCACACTCCCTCATGAGGTGGCCGGTGAATGGAATCGAGTCCTGTTTCCGATACGACTGGAAGACCGCGTGAGAATCGAACAACAAGCAGCCAGCAGAGAGCAACTACCGGTTCAAATCTTCTCTCTACTGGGTGGCGAAAGTCTCACAGTAGTCGACGGTATCGCCAGCCCCATCGACACCATCGAAGGACTCGAAGTTCTCGATACGGAATCGCAGCGTCACTTCGATGAGGATGCAGAAATTCATGCTGAATTTCCCGTAGCACCGCTTCGAGATGATTCCAGAGAGTTCAGTTCACAGCACTCGCAGGTTCTTCATTTTCTTCAGCGTCGATATCTACCCTACCTGGTAGGCCAGAGGCAACCGGCGATCGAGCACCGTCTGTCACAAAACAACGGCCAGTACCGGATCCGAGTTCGATACGGTACGACGGAGAAGTGGAGCCCTCGCGATTACGTCATCCAGTTCTCTTCGATTCGATTCGATGAACAACCGGTCGCAGGAGAAGCACAAGAAGAATACTGGGCCAACGATCTCGACGATTACTTCCAGGGCACAGCGGACGACTTCAGTACCTTCTGCCGAAGTTTCCCCGGTGGCACCAGTCACGAGTTCTGGGATTGCCTCGGCATGCCGTTTCTCAATGATGATCTGGTAGCCAAGAAGATCCGCTACCACTTCGAGCAGGCCAGCCTCGGTCATTCAGCGGGAGATTTCGTAGTGCCACTCTGGAACTTCGCCCGGCAAACCTGAGGCGAGTTCAAGCCTCCAGCAAGTGCCTGGCGATGATCAGGCGCTGGATTTGATTGGTGCCTTCGTAGATCTGCATCACCTTGGCATCGCGCATCAACTTCTCGACCGGGTACTCCTTCGAATAGCCGTACCCTCCGAAGACCTGAACCGCCTCGGTGGCCGCTTTCATGGCGATATCGCCGGCGAAACATTTCGCCATCGAGCACTCTTTGGTATTTCGCAGGCCTTGATCGATCATCCAGGCCGATTGCCAGGTCAGAAGTCTAGCCGCCTCGGTATCCTTGGCGATGTCTGCGAGGATGAACTGGATTGCTTGCTGCTTGGCGATGGGCCGGCCAAACGCCTGGCGCTCGAGGGAATAGCGAGTCGCCTCCTCCAGCGATCTGCGGGCGACTCCCACCGCTGCTGCGGCCACTCCCGGTCGGGTCCGATCGAAAGTTTTCATGGCGATATGGAAGCCCTTGCCTTCGCCACCAATCCGGTTGGCCACAGGAATCTCAACATCCTGAAAGTTGATGAAAACAGTGTTCGAGGCACGCTGCCCCATCATGTTTTCTTTCTTTCCGATCTCGACCCCTTCGGCATCCGCGGGAACCACAAAACATGTGATCCCCTCGTGACCGCTACCGGGATCGGTGGTGGCGAATAACGTCAAGAAAGTTGCGTGGGCCCCACCCGAAACCCAAGCCTTGCTGCCATTGAGGATGTAATGATCTCCCTTGCGGACTGCAGAAGTTCGCAAGGAAGCGGCATCGCTACCGGCATCCGGCTCCGACAGGCAATAGGAAGCGGTGCAGTGCTCTGAAGTCAGACGACCAAGCCATTTCTTCTTCTGCTCTTCATCGCCTCCGAGCAGGATCGGAACTGAGGCGAGATTGTTGACCGTCATGCTGATGGCCATGCCAGAGCAGCCGAATGCGAACTCTTCTGTGACCAGTGCCTCTTCGAAATGGCCCAGGTCACCACCGCCGTATTGATCGGGAATGGTGATGTTCATCAGACCCAGTTCAAATGCCTGAGCGGCCACAGTAGTGGGATAGTCACCGGTGTGGTCATGGTGCTCGGCGACCGGAATCACCTCGTTTGCGACAAAATCGCGGGTCATGTCGACCAGCATCCGCTGTTCTTCGGAGAGGGCAAAGGATACCATCGGGGACCTTTCCTGGAGGTTGACCACGATCGAGTTGTCCGCCAGGAAGACTCCCGACGATTGATCGGGTACTTTGTCCGCTGGTTTGGCTGGACGCAAGCGATGGTGCAGGACGCACCTCGTCCACGATCGGAAGGAGCCAGAGATGGCACGCGTACTGGTGGCGATGAGCGGTGGAGTCGACTCCAGCGTCGCCGCCCATCTGTTACAGCAGCAAGGCCACGAGGTGATCGGGGCCTTCCTAAGACTGGGAGACGGTGGCCAGGCGGCTGAGAAAAGTCGTGCCTGTTGCACCGTTGAAGACGCCATCGATGCCCGACGAGTCGCGGATCTGCTGAAGATCCCCTTCTATTCCTTCAATTACGCCGATCAGTTCCGCAAGGTCATCGACTACTTCGTCGACGAGTACCGCGACGGTCGTACTCCTAACCCCTGTGCACGATGTAATCAGTGGATCAAGTTCGATGTATTCCATGATCTGGCCCGGGATCTTGACGCGGAATTTGTCGCCACCGGACACTACACCAGGGTTCTGGAAGCCGACGATGGCCCGCGTCTCGCTCGTGGTGTCGATACCGATAAAGATCAGTCCTACTTTCTCGCTACCGTGCCCTACTCGGTGCTGACGGAGTGTATATTTCCGGTCGGCCATCTGAGCAAGACAGAGGTACGAGATCTTGCAGGGGAAGCCAACTTACCGGTGGTTCAAAAAGCCGAGAGCCAAGAGATCTGTTTCGTTCCCGCCAATGACTACCGCCGCGTCATTCGCAAGGAAGCCCCCGAGAGTCTTCAGCAGGGAGACATCATCGATGAGGACGGTGGCAAGATCGGCACTCATGAGGGGTATGCCGCCTATACCGTCGGCCAGAGGCGAGGACTCGGCATCGCCGCGGGAGAACCGCGTTATGTCGTGAAAACCGACCGCCAGACCAATCAAGTGGTGCTGGGCCCGCGCGATTCACTACTGGAGGACCGGTTTGAGATCTCAGAGATCAACTGGTTACGCCCGACAGTCCCCCGCTTCCCGCTGCGCTGCACGGTACAGATCCGACATGGCGGAACGCCGCAATCATGCACCGTGACCGTGAAGAATCACGAAGGTGTCGAACGAATCAACGTCGAGCTGGATTCGCCGATCTTTGCCATCGCGGCAGGCCAGGTCGCGGCACTCTATGAAGAAGATGTGGTGATCGGTGGCGGGTGGATCGAAAAGGTCTGAGTCGAAGATCAGTCGAGACTCC
>JAPKAM010000183.1 GCA_028825265.1 Planctomycetota bacterium | reverse complement strand
CGGTTGACCACGAAGTGCCCATACTCGTGAGAGATCACACTTGCGTAGGCGGTGTTCACACAGCCTCCGCCCGCCTGGTAGAAGTTGATGCTCTGCTCCCCCGGGCTGAAAAAAGCATTACAGGTATCGAGGATGTTGACATTGCAGAGGATCGAGATATCGATGCCGGGATTACCCGCGACCGTCCGATCTCTGAAAAAGTCGTGGGTGATATTGGTGTAGTGGAATGCATTGACCTCGGATTGCACCAGCGCATCGGCCACAGGGTTCAATGAAACCGTGGCAGGTCCCGGTGGAATCGCAGGAGTGCTGACCAGTAGATTCGCAGCGACATTATTTTCTACCCTGACCCAGTCTCCGATCAGTTGCGAAACCAGGCTGACCGGGGCCGTACCTCCATGGGGACAGGTGAAGGATCCATCCAGCGCAGAGGTGGTCGATCCGCTGCCAGAAATCGATACGGGAACGGCTCCAACCGCCTGCTCCACTGCCGGATTCGTGGCACTGTCGGGGCGATTATTCTGATTGACCCGACCCCGGACTTCTCCAACCACATCTTCATGAACCAGATCGTTGCGCACGCCAAGAACTTCGCCGGTTTCCGGATCGATGAGAATGCTCCAGTCCTCGATTCCATGTGAACTGGGGGTGGTCGCCTTGACCCGGTAAAGGAGACGGGATTCACTGCGCAAAGATGCGCTGGCCTGAATCAGCAGCTCTCCCTCGGACCAGCGCTCGATTTCGATTCCAGGAAGTTCTCGGGTCGCGATTCGAGTCGCCTGTTGCGGGGTCAACAAGACCGGCGCGTAGCCTGACAGAGGTTGTTGAGCGAGGTGGCCCGCTGCATACACCACTGCAGGGTCTCCTGTTTGCAGATCTGGTCGAACCAAGATTCGCAATGCGGAAGACTCCACGGGCACGCCATCGATGACTTGCCGGTAGGCGTACACCGAGGCCTCTCGGGTCGGTAAATCGGTCTGGTAGATCATCTCAAGGTCTTCCTTGAAGACTCCAAAGAGCGCTACATGTTGCTCAAGAAAATTCAGAACCGCGTCGTCCTCACTGGTTCCCCGGCTGATGACGCCACCGTAGATATGAGTTCTTCCCAGACCATCGCGATCCACCCGGATCGAGGGATCACCGGTGATCAAGGCTTCGATGGAAACCTCGATCTCCTCCTCAAATGGACGTTCTGTCCACTCCTGGGCCAGTGAGATATTGGTGGCCAGCGAGAGCAGCCACCACATCACCAATACCACCCGAACTGGAATTCGCTGCATGGAAATCTCCTCGAAGAGCATCTGAATGAAGTTTCATCGATTCAGAAGCGGGGACTCACTGTTCTGGGTGCTGGACTCACAAGGGTAGAACTGAGGTCATTGTAATCCAAGCCACCACACTCAGCGAGTGGCTGGGACCGAAGAGGCTGAGGGTCTGGAGGAGGGAACAGACACCCATCCTGGGCTGTCGATCGGAAAGGCCCCACTCTCGACTCAGGGGCAGATCAGACCATTCAGGCAACCGATGGAATCGGACGTGGCATCGGCACCGCAGTTACTGGGAGCACCAGGAAATCCGAGAAAGAGCTCATTGAGAATCTGGATCACATCGCCCAGATTTACCTGCCCCCCGTCATCCATATCGCAGGCGTCCTCACACTGAAACGAACCGGCGTTGCCAAACAGGAGTTCGAGCATCTGAATCGCGTCGCTCAAATCCCTGTTTCCATCGATATTGCAATCACCGCGAATGAAGTCGTTCTCGACTGGCGGGGGTGGAGTTGTACTGCAGGAGAGATTATGAATCTCGATCAGATCCACTCCCGCCTCGACCACGTTGCCGAATCCGGTATCCCCGACGTGGAACCGCAACATTACTGTCCCGGATGGAGAGGCGCCTTCGGCAATCCAGAAGGAGTTCTGGTACCAGCCTCCCAACGCTTCCGGATCCCCTCTACCCACTTCCTCGACCTCCACCCAGGTGAGTCCCTCATCCAGGCTCTTGTAGACGAACAGGGAGTCATCGGGAGTGGTGATGGATGTCGCATTGGAAAACCACCGCCAGTAGGAAACTCGGTGAAGGCCCGTATCGCTGAGTAGGTATGCCACGCTGGTCAGGGTGGTATCCCCACCATCGACATCGTGGGCTCCTTGAGTTTGTCCGATACCGCCGAGACCCGTGACGTAACAGGTCAAATCCCCACCGGTGAAGGGAACTCCTCCGCTGGCTTGCGCTGCCGAAGCGTACGGATCTCCCCACTCCCATCTTCCCGCAGTAGCCGTATCGGTCGGCTCAGCGATACTCCAACCAGGATCTACACTGCAAGGCTCCTCCACTACCGTGATCAGGTCAGTGGCCACGACCGTCGAGTAGTAGACTCCAAGATCCGCATCGGGTGGAAGTGTAGTCGTTCGATTGGCGTCATCCTGAACGCTGACAAACCATTCGAGGGAATCGAGACAGTTCAACGGAGGAAAGTTACCCTCATAGACCCCCGGAGATGTTTCGGTGAGCAAGAAGGCCTGGAATGGAGCCCCCTCGAATCGATAGATGACCATCGAGCCATTTGGAAGTGGAGTCGCAAGGATCTCCTCAACCAGCACCCGAATCGGAGTCGAAGCCGCAGGGGGCACCGTCGCTCCTGGGCCCAGATCCA
>JAPKAM010000182.1 GCA_028825265.1 Planctomycetota bacterium | reverse complement strand
ACTTCAATCAGAGTCTTGATCCATGGGGGAGCGGTGCCGGTGTCGGAGCGGGTATCGCCGCTCAAGCACGGATCTCCCTGGCGCGTGCCGATAGTCGCGAATCCTGTGCTTTCTTACTGGAGCAGGCATCCAGTTCGGGGCTCGCCGGCTGGATCGAGCAAGCTCTTAAGACCTCTCCGACTCGGGCCGAACTGGAGTTTCTCTTGCAACGTTCGGCGGCGGGAATCGGCGTGCTGGAAGCACCGAGTGTGGTGATCGCCGGCGTCCCCAATGCGGGAAAGAGTACCCTCTTCAACTTGCTGGTAGGGGAGTCGCGAGTTCTGACCTGGCACCAGCCGGGCACCACCCGTGATTTGATCGAAGCGCAGGCGGTCTTTTCCGGATTCCCCATATCATTGATCGACGGGGCCGGGATCCGACAGGTCGAGGAAGCGGTGGAGCGGGAGGGCGTTCGCAGGATGCAACTAGCGATCGATGGTGCGGATCTGGTCTTGCACCTGATTCCATCCTCCGCGGGCGGCCGCGAGTACCCCGCGCTGGAAACTCCCTCCGGGAGAACCCTTGTTTTTCGCAGTCGCTGCGATGAGAATTCGGAGTGTCTAGTGGAGGGGCCGGGAATCTCAGCTCTGACCGGGGAAGGGATCGATTCGCTCAAGAATCGAGTGTTGCAAGAACTGTACGGGGTCGAGCAGATTCCCAGAGGCGCGCCTTGCCTCTTCTTGCCGTCGCATCGGCATTGGATCGAGCAGGCGCTGGTGGCGATCGATGGCGGGACCGATCCTCACTCGAAACTCCTGAATCTCGCCGAGCCCAGATGAGAGGGATCCGATGACGAGCAAGGCCCAGCGAGACCTGGTGGAACTGTCGGACCTCATTCCCGAGGCGATTCGTCAGATCATCGAGCGAGCGAAGTGGATGCGCCAGTGCAACATTCCTCTGTGGACCACTGGGGTTCGACATGTGGGTTTGATTTTTTCTGAGCCCAGTACCAGAACCAGCCTCTCCTTTGTCGCTGCCGCGCATCGCCTCGGCGCCGAGGTGCTCGAACTTCGTGCCGAGGCCTCCAGCCTGTGCAAGGGAGAAACATTACTCGACACTGCATGGACACTGGAATCGCTTGGGGCGACGGCACTGGTGGTGCGGGATGCCGATCCAGACACGGCACCGTTGCTGGCCCAGCGCTGCCGGGCGGGAGTGATCAACGGCGGGGGAGGGACACGCTCCCATCCGAGCCAGGGATTACTCGATGCGTTGACGCTGATCGATGAGTTTGGCGACCTGGAAGGAAAAGTCATCGGGATCGTCGGAGATCTTCTCCACAGTCGGGTGGCTCGCAGCGACCTGGTCGTATTACGGGCACTGGGGGCGAAGGTGGTGCTTGTGGCTCCCGATCGATGGCAGGATACGACGCTGGCCGGCGCCGGGGTCGAACTGGAAACAGATCTGGAGGCGGTCTTGCCCCACCTCGATGCCATTCAGTTGTTACGCATCCAGCATGAACGGTTCGACCCGCTGGAAGGGGTCGATCCGCAACAGTACCTGCAACAGTATCAACTCGATCAGCGGCGCCTGGAGATGACGAAACGGTCGCTAGTGGTGCTCCACCCGGGACCGATGAATCGTGGCGTCGAGATCACCTCTGAAGTGGCGGACGGCACACGCTCACGGATCCGCCAGCAGGTCGCCAACGGGGTTCCGATGCGTATGGCGCTGCTCGAGAGAGCCTTCGGAGAGGGCCAGGGCTAGATCGGTGGGAGAACAGAATCACTCGCGTTGGAAGTGGTTGCCCTGGGTGGTCATGGGTCTGGTGGCGATCGCCGGACTGTTGCCGGGAGACTGGATCGTCGAGAACTTACCGCGATCGTGGCTGGCTCCGGGGCGCGACAAGATCGCTCATGCGATCGGCTTCATGCTGCTGACCCTGACCTTTCGATTCTGGCGCGGGCCCAGATCGACACCGATCCAGTGGATCCCCGGCTCGTTGCTGATTCTGACTATCTTTGCTCTCCTCCATGAATTGACACAGCAGCTGATTCCTGGCCGTTCCCCGGATGGAGCAGACCTGGTTGCCGACCTGATCGGCATCGTGGGGGGGGTTCTACTCGCATCATGGCTGCTTCCTCCAAATAGTTCAGTTCGGGGTGAATAACTGCTGGTCCGCTTCGTCATCTTCATCCAGACCTGGAGTCAGAGCCCTCCTGTGAGGCAGGAGAGGGTCGATTTGGTGTGGTTGAGGGAAACCCAGGACTCCCTTCTAGGGTGTTCGAGTGGTATCCTGAAATGAGTCCCGCAGTTGGTCCGCCCCCCTTGGAGCGGACTCAATAGAGATCTGGAGGGCCGATGCCGATTCGATCCAAGATGCGAACCAAGAGACAAGCTAAGATGCGATCTGCACAGATCTCGTGGTTTGTCATCGTCCTGCTGCTGCTCGCTCCGATCGAGGGCTGGAGTCAGTCCGTGACACGCGGCAGTTCCACTCAGACTCCTTCCCGTCCCACCGCTCGTCCCACCGCACGACCACAGGCTCCTCGGCCGCAGGTACGGCCACAAGTGAGACCACAGACTCCTCGACCACAGGTGAGACCACAGGTGAGACCACAGGTGAGACCACAGGTGAGACCACAGGTGAGGCCACAAGTCAGACCGCAAGTCAGACCGCAAG
>JAPKAM010000083.1 GCA_028825265.1 Planctomycetota bacterium | reverse complement strand
AGTTCGATCTACAGTTCGAGGCGATCGACACTATTGAACTAGCGATCGGTTTCCTTCTGCTTCTCGGGCTCGGCGACCGGCTCCTTCGTTTCGCCCTTCTCCGCTTCAGGCGGCTTCGCCCCTTCTTTCTTTCGCTCGATCAATGCCAAGACCGACTTGGGGGCCGTCAACTCGGTTTCCTCGGGCTCGACATTATGCAGGATCTGGCCCACTTCCAGCGTCATCTTCTGTATTCCCTGCTCGATGTTCATCGTGTGCGGATACCAGATTTCATCGACGCTCTTGTAGTTCTTCATCTGAACCTTCATCGGTATCTTTCCCATCGGTGAATCCGCAATCAGGCTGACCTGAATGGTGCGATGATTCGCCTTGGAAACCCAGTATTTCTCCTCGGTACCGGTCTTTGTCTTGAAGAGATAAACATTGCAATCCTCATCGTCGATCGATTCCTCGCCACTCAGAATTATCGAAGCAAAATCTTCATGGAACTGAAGCGGCGGAAAGAGGTGAGCACTCCGAAGAAGTTGATCTCGCATCGCTCCCGAAATAATCGCCGGACCATTGATGGGATCCGCAGACCAAACCACTCCGCCGTGAACTCCTTGGCGAAAATCGCCATAGCCCTCAATCGAGAGCGATTCTGACATGACTCCATCGGCAGAGATAAAACCAAAGTTCTTCGCCTCGATGCCGGCATCCACAATTGAAACCGTTGAAATCATGCGGCGATTCTTGATCTTTTCGAGAGTTGACTGCACGCCAATGGCAGCAATCATCTTTTCCTGCAGCGCCTCCAGTACATTGTCCTGGATTTCACCATCTACCTGAGCGGGCTTATCGGTGGGATCCTGGGCTGAAATCGTCGATAGGTTCATCCCGATGATCAGCAGAAGCGCCCCGAGTCGGGAGACGTTCAGTGGAATCGTTCGCATCATTTCTTCTCTCCTCTTCCCCGAATCAAAACTTCGGGCCTGGTTTTCTTACTCTTGATCCAGCCGCTGGGAATCCACCCCTTCCACGGGGTTGGAAAGCGAAGATATCCAGCGCAGCGCTGCCGCCAGCTCCGGATCTCCTTGCTTGCGAATTCGCTTTGCATCGACTTCGATCACTTCATCTGGAACCACGCCATCGCCCTCCAGGACTCGCCCTGACTGAGATCGATAACCTGCAATGGCATATTGCATCAGATCCCCACAGGGTAGGCTCTCGATCTTCGATGGCAATGCGGCTCCCGCAGTAGTTCTTCCAAACAGGCGTGCCCGGTTCAGATCCTGCAGTCCCTGGGCGAGGATTTCGGCGGTCGAAGCGCTACCCTCGTCAATCAGCAGCGCCACCGGCTTGGTCCACGGATCTAATCTCGGATTGACGACAAACCTCATCTGAGTATTTCGAGTCGTCATCACGCCGAGTTCCAGATGATCTTCCTCGAGTAACCACCCGGCAATTCCGCAGGCCATCAGCCCCAGGCCTCCAGGATTCCCTCGGAGATCGATCACCAAGCCCGGCGCATCGAGGTTCTTTTTGAGCGCATTTTCGAACCATGGCATCACCTGCATCGGTCCGAGGAACATGTTGAAGTGGAGATACAGAACACCACCGGCGACGATTCGTTCTTCCAGGACCAGAGGAATCGGACCGATGTGCCCGAACTGAACCGGCTTGCCGGTTCCCTGTGGCCTCTCCAAGGTGATCTCGACCTTGCGAACCACACCGTCAGCACCCTCGATGGTGTATTCGCGTTGATCTCCCGCCGACCCGAGCATCGATGAAGCCAATCCCTGCACCGGAAGATACCGATTGCCTCCCTCCGACCAAATCTCGATTAATTCGACCAGACTCTGGTCACCGACCTGGATCAAGACATCACCAGGGACCAGACCGGCTTTCTGCGCAGGACTGTCAGCCTTCACCTTCACCACCACCGCACGGCCATCTCCCACTCGCAGAACGGCTCCGGTTTCGGCATCGCCACCCTTACCTAGCCCTTCGGAGGCTCGACCCGGTGTGATTCCAAAGTGGGAAAGTTCCAACCCTGCCAGCAGACCGCGCAGCGCTCCTCGAGCTTGGTCGACGCTACTGGCCTGGTGGAGTTCCTGCCGCCAACGTACTTTTTCCAGTTCCCAGTCCTCTCCCAGCGCATCGGGAAGCCAGTAAGTCTCCTCGATCCGATCGCACACGACCTGGAATGACTGCTGGTAGACCGCCTTCAGGTCGCTGCTCATCGGCTGGGCTTTGCCGGGGATCCCGAGGCAGCCGGAGCCACTCAGCACGAACAACGCCAGTAACACTGAGAATCGGGACGCTGATGATTTCACTGTCTTCTCTTTCTTCTGAACGGTAGAGACGGGCCTTCTATGGATATGGGCTGTTGTTGCACCCGGACCACTGCAAATGGGCACTTCTCCTGTGCCCTGTCGCTTTTCCGCGAGGATTGCAAATGGACCGAACTACCGACATCATCCCGGGGCATCTTCTCACAAGAGAGTCTCGATGGCAGGAGAAATCTACCGGAAGGAAGCGCCAGAGGATGGTGAATACAGTCAAAATCGAGGTCTGCATCGATGACCCTTCATTTGCCCGCGCCATCGCCGCTGCCGGGGCAAACCGGATCGAGATGTGTAGTGCGCTGGATCTGGGCGGGCTCACTCCTACGGCCCTTTCTCTGCAACGGTCGATTCAATCGGGGCTTCCGGTGACGGCGATGACTCGCCTTCGCCCCGGCGATTTCATGCTCGATGCGGAAGATATCTCCCAGATGCGTGATGAAATCTCCAGCCACATCTCCGCCGGTGCCGAGGGGATCGTCCTGGGTGTGCTGAAAAACAGCAGAGCCATCGATACCGAGGCGCTGAGCTGGTTGATGGATGCGTGCAATGGCACTCCGGTGACCTTTCACCGCGCCTTCGATCACTGTTGCGACCGAATTCTCGGACTCGAACAGATCATCGATGCGGGCTGTCAAAGGCTACTCACTTCCGGGGGGGCCCCCTCGGCACTGGAAGGGATCGAGGAAGTGGCAAGAATCGTCGAGGCGGCCGATGGTCGAATCGAGGTGATGGCTGGAGGAGGGGTCCGACCGGAGTGTGGAGCGGAACTGGTCAGGCGGAGCGGGGTTCAATGGCTCCATCTGAGCGCACGCAGCCCTGCCATCAAGGATGGACAGGGCTCGCCAAGTAGATCGGATCCTGTGCTTCTCGGCCCCCGGGACCCGCGGCCGAGCTCCCCTCGAATGGTGACCGACCCCCATCTGATCCGCCAATTAGCCATCGAGTTGGGTCGGGAGTAGGGATGACCTTCCCCCCCTCCTCGTGGTAATCTCTCTTCTTCCCCGGAAGGGACTGTGAATCAGCTTGAAGAAGGTCGAACCCGACAACTTCCTAGTGAAGTACGGAGGCTTTGGACGTATCTCCTGGCAGGTGCGCTGGGAGCGCGGCCAGGTGAAGTGGCGTCGCTTTGCCCCGGAATGGACCGAGATCGCTTCCGAGGAGTTCCAGCCTGAACCTCAGCATTGGATCGACTTCTGGCAATCACTCGACGAGAGCCGCATCTGGGACTGGAACGAGGTCTATTACCGTTCCGCCGAACGTGCCAGTGATCCCAAGGACGAGAATCAAGAAGATTCCGATGATGTCATCTCCTGGTCCGTCGAAATCTTGCTCAAAGATGGCCGACTGGTCGATTCGAGTGGCTCCAATGCGGTTCCGGGAGAAACTCGCCTTTCTCGTCGAGGCCGGAGTCGTGGGCGAGGACGCGGCAGGCGTGACCAGCCCGCCGCGCAAAAACCACCCGCCAAAACTCAGCGAGATCGATCGGATGAAACCACAGACACCACTGCCGACCCGACGGAAGAAATCAAACCTTTAAACAACAACTCGGGGATTCCAGATGACACCTTTGATCAGTTCCTCCACGCACTAAGACTCCTGCTGGGTGGTCGAGAATTCGCGAATGATGAAATTGGTGCCGTACCAGAAACTCTTCCGACCCAGTATCGCGCCCGCACCGTCGAGCGGACCGATCGACCCGACCCCTTCGCCGAGGAGGAGAAACAGGCCAAGCCGCAGGGATCTCCCTCCCGCAGATCGGGAAGAAAACCTGCCGATGGCAGGAGAAATGTGCGCGGTGCCAATTCCCGCACAGCAGCTTCTTCCAGTTCCAATCCAGATGGCACCACGAGAAAAAGATCTCGCCGCAGCAAAAAACGACCCGGAGAAGGGACCGAGTCCACAGTGGCCGCCACCGGTAATCCGGCCAATCCAAAACGGCGCCGCAGGAGACGTCCGAGCAAGCCCGCCGGTGCCGCCCAAACGGGGGGGCCCTCACGACCGGAAAGTTCGGGTAGTTCTGGTAACTCGGGTGATTCCCGCTCCCCGGCGAGTTCCGGCGCCCCACGCCAAGGACAGGGCCAGGGCCCGGGACAGGAGCCTAGGGGCGACGGAGACGGTACGCAGAAGAAGCGCAGAAGGCGTAGACGTCGGCGCAAGCCGGGTGGAGACGGGGCCGCTGGATCTTCCGCTGGCCCAGCACCGGGGAATTGATCGACCGGCTAGATGCGTCCGAACTTCGCCGCCATCTGGAGCGTACGTTTCGGTAACCGAGGATCGTTCGTGATGATGTGCAGCGAACCTCGCAACAGTGCCTCCTTGCGATATTCCCCCAGGGTCACACCGATCCGGTAGGTGCGACCGGGAACCACTTCCTCAACTTCAACCTGGAACAGATCATCGGGAAAGCCCTCCAGTTGGACCTCTTTCACCTCGAGAGCTCGAGTCTCATCGAGGTTCTGAACCTGGATGTACTTGGTCACCACAGGATCGCCATCCCCGAGCAAGCGATCGGTGTCCTTGTTGCCGAACTGAAACACCTTGGCAGGGATGACCTGGATCGGATCGAGGTGCTGGATCTCGACATACCGCCCGACCACGACCTCCCGGCCATCCTTGACCGCGATCAGTAGATCGAGCGGGTCCTTGACGTTTCTCGGTGCCGGAGATGAACTCGCCATCACCTCGATCTCGTAGAGCCGATCTTTTTCGATTTCAGTGAAATCTATAATTTCGAACTCGCCGTTTCGAGATCGAGCACCCTTCACCTCGAATCCGAGATCGGTCAGGGCGAACAACTGGATCTTCATCGTCTTCGATTTCCCCATCAAACCCGGCAATAAAATCGGATCCGGAACGGTTCGGAACAGACCAATCACCTTGGTCGTGAAGATGAACTGTAGTCTGGGTTGCTCTGGATCGTCCGTCTCGAAAGTCACTCCCTTGCGAGTATCTCCCGGTTTGATCTTCTTCGAATCCACTTCGATCCGGATCGCTGAGGTTTCTCCGGGTGCGACCTGGGTGGGTTTACTCAGCACCTTGGTGCACCCGCAAGATGGGCTCACTCGCCACACCTTGAGCACCGCATCTCCATCGTTTCGGATGAAGATATCTCGTTCGATCACTTCTCCCTGCAACATTTCTCCGTAGTCGGTGACATTCTCTCCCAACACTATTTTTGGTGTTCCGGTGCCGTCCTGAACCGGTTGAGCCGCGGCTCTGACCTGATTTCTGTGATCGGCGGCAGGGATGGCCAAGGTGACCAGCAGCAACAGTAGCAGTGCTGTGGTCCTTGATCTCGGATCGCTGAGGTATTTCATCGGCAACAATCTAATTACGGGTCCGTGATTTCATCGTTCGGTCGAGGCAGAATACATGCCGAAGGAGGACGATGAGACCCGGAGTCATGACTTTGATTTCACTGATCCTGATTCACTGGTTCCTGATAGTGCCATCTGAGGTCGGGGCTTCGGAAGCATTTCCGCTGGGAATCCTCGGCGGGCGTGGCCAGGTGGAGCCCAACAGTTCACTGATCTCGGTACTTTCCATCGATCCTGGCTCTCCAGCGGCGTTGGCTGGACTGAAGGTTGGCGACCAGTTGCGAGGAATCGGCGGGATCCCTTTCACCCAACACTCCGGGAAAATCGATGTCGGAGGCCTGGGACCACAGAAGTCACTTGGCGAAGCTCTCGATGAGTGCGCCGCTCGGGAGTTGGAAAAGGACCGCAAGATCACCCTCGATCTGCTCAGGGATGAAACTGAACTGGCACTGGAACTGATCCTTCCCCCTCGTCCCGGACTCAAGGAAGCCGCCGGCAGGGCATTGCTGATCGAAAGTTGTTGCCGGCAACTCGTCTCGACCCAGCGTCCCGACGGTCGTTGGGACTCTCCTGTGGGACTAACGGGAGATCGGGTGCTGAGTGCCTGGGCGGTAGTGGCGTTACTCTCTGCCGACCACGATCAATACCGAGATTCGATCGAGCGCGGAATACGGTGGCTGCGCGGCCCACAAGATCACTGTTGGATCGCCGACGATCCGCTGAAAAAGGGACCCGACAACCTCGGCAACTGGGCCATCACCTCGACTGTGGTTGCACTGACGGAACACTGGATCGCGACCCAGGACCATCTCGACCCCCCCGTCATCGAGCGCTGCTGCAAGAGCCTTGCCGCCAGGATGACTGACGACGGCCTTTTTGGTCACGATGTCGTGCCGGGCTACAGCAATAAGGGATTCAATGTCATCAACACCCTCTCACATCTAGCGTGGTCAATGGGAGCGCAGGCCGGGGTCACCCTGGATGAAGACTCGTGGTCGAAAAGCCTCGACCAGATCCGTCGATCGATCGATCCCAACGGTGGGATTCGCTACTGGACGATGAAGGGCACCGGCACCGGCGATGCTTCACTGCGCACATCTTCGATGGCACTGGCACTCTCCATCAGCGCCAGGGAACCGCAGTTGACACAACAGTTCGGCGATTATCTCGCCGCCCATCCGAGCCGAATGAGAGAAGCTCATGCGGTCGGTTCACTCGGGATGATGCTCGCACCATCTGCACTGTGGAGGATCAACCGAGCAGGATACTCAAACTTCCTCGAGGAGTGGCGCTGGTATCTCTCGCTGATGCATCGTCCCGATCGATCGGTGCACTACATCGGTGGCAAGGGAAACAACGGCGGCGATAGCTACCTCGGCAAGCATCGGATCGGTTGCATTATCGCGATCTTGATCCTTACCCCACCGGATGAAAAACTCAGGCTTCACATCGATAAACCGTTTAAAAAACCCGAATTGAAGGTCGATGGCGTTTCAGAAGCGACTAGCAGTACAAACTAGCCAGTGGGGAACCGTGGCCATCTCCTATAGAATGGATAGGTGTGATGAGTCTGAACTCGTTACAAGATTGAAGTGGTCGCTGCTCTGATCTAAGTTTCCATCTACAGCGACTTGTGGAGGTCTCGAGATGAGATTCTTAATTCTTGTCAGCACCATCCTCTGGCTCACTCCCGCAGCCAGTGCTCAGGGACCGATACCCCCGACACCCACCGGTGCCGAAATACTGCTCGAACTTGGCACCATTCAGTATGACGCCATCACCGGAGCCGGATCGGTACCGCTGATGATGACCAGCACCATTCCCATCGCCGCCTTTCAGTTCGACCTGATTTTCAATCCTTCCGATGTGCTGCTCACCTCGGCCTACGACGGTCTGGCCTACAACTTCGGATATACCCTCGGAGTGGGACCGACCAGTGGAACCGTACTCGGCTACTCGTTGGCCCTGGTGGAGATCCCACCCACCATTCTCCCTGAGGTACTGGTCATCGTTGGCTTCCAGTGCGATGCCTGTCCTTCAACTGTTCCAGAGATCTGCATCGAGAATTCGGTCTTTGCAGACATCGCGGCCAATCCGATCCCGACCGAACTGGGTCCCTGTTCCAGTGGTACCGCCAACTACGATTTTCTGCGCGGTGATTGCAACACCGATGGCGGCACCAATGTAGCCGACGCCATTTTCTTGCTGGCGAGTCTATTTTCCGCCGGCCCTGACAGCGCCTGTATCGATGGATGTGATAGCAATGACGACAACGCCGTGAATATCGCCGATGCGATTCACTTTCTGAGCTTTCTCTTCAACGGAGGAGCGCCGCCAGCACCACCTGGAGCGGATTTCTGTGGTCCCGATTTGACCGACGACATCCTCGGCTGCCGCGTGCCGGGTCCATGTCCTTAAAATCCCGGCCCTGAGATTCCGTCCCTGAAATCCCGGCCGTTCCTCGACACCACCGAGCCCATCGGTCATTCCAGGGGAATCACTCTGGATTCTGGTGGGCGCTGTAGGCTTCTTCCATTCCCTCGGCCCAGTGAAACTCTGGCAACCGCTCCCAATCGATCTCTCGCAGGTGAGATTCCTCAGACCTCTCGGTCGGATGGATGTATTTCCATAGCCCGTCGCCGAAGATCTCCTGACACAGCGCTGCAACGGCTGGATCATATTGCTTGAGCTCGATCCGGGTATTGACATGGTTGTGCTGGTCGTCATTTTCCCTGTTGGTGTCGAACCAGCATTGAACCGCCTCTGCCCAGTACTCCATCCGGTCGGTCGCGGCGTAGGCTCCCTCCCACAATCCTCCATCGATGGCGGACCTGTACGCTTCCATCAATCGAGAATCGAAGGTGGGATCGATGGTCGAGAGACCCATCTCGTGAATCGCATGTGCAAACTCGTGAATCAGGATGTTCTCGGTCGAATATGGATCTCCCTTCATGGCGAGCAGGTTCTCCTCGCCACAGGAAACAGACGGTCGAAATTTGGTGGCTCCTAGCCCCCGCGCCCTGCGATCCCAGTATTCGGGCGGACGAAGATCAGAGTGCTCTGGAACGTCGGTGGTCCACTCGTCATGCGCCATCACGGTGAACCGGGTCTTGTTGGCGGCCATCGCCGACAGGACTTCAGGCCTGTGCCCCACCATCTTCAAGATCAAGTAGCGCGCTTCCGCCAACGAAGCGGGATTCACTCTGGCACTAGCCAGCACCGGGAATCCGTGGACATCTGCATGTTGCTGATAGAAGGGGTCCAACTCTAGTTCTGATCGCAATTCTGCAGTGACGAGACCGACCACATCGGAAACTGAATCGGTCGTAGCGAGATGCTGACAACCCGGAAGTGCCAGTGAAAACAAAATCACCCATTTCATCGAGACTCCTCATTGTTGGCGATCTGATCCACATCGGTGGGATCCATTTCCCCCAGGCGGGTGCTCACCTGTTCTGGAATGTAGTCGATCGCCGCTGTTGCGGCATCGCGCACATCGGTCTCGACCCGGGGCAACTCCTTCAGGCCTTCCTTGTTCGACAGTTTCTCGATGATTCTCGCCTTCGGCAACACCCGCCCCTCGAACGAGCCCACCGCACTGTTGTATCCAATGACTGCCGTATTCAAATTCTTTCCGACCTTCGCAAGATGGCCATGGAAAACATTCAGACGCTCATGCAGTTCCGAGGTTTCATCCCAGATCTCCTGCGCGTTGGCGGCCAGTTTTTCCTGTTGCCAGTACAGACCAACCGTCTTCAGCAGTGCAATCAAGGTCACCGGTGTCGCGATGAGAATCTTCTTCTCGATGGCCTCTTGCTGTAAATTCGGCTCGACCGAAAAAGCTGCTGCTGCGACACTTTCGATGGCGATGAACATCACGGTGTAATCCACTTTGCCACCGACCAGTCGTGGATAGTCTCGTTCGGAGAGTTCCTTCATGGTCCTGCGAACCGTCTTGCCCAGTGCGACCAAATGCGCCTGGCATTCTGCCGGATCTGTTGCTTCCTGTGCTCGATCGAAATCAGCCCACGGCACCTTCGCATCGATGGGAATGCGGCCATCTCCTGGCAAGCGAACCACCATGTCGGGGCGTCTTTCCCCCGCATTCTGGTCCTGCTCTTCGAAATCGCAATGCTCCGTCATGCCCGCAACTTCAACGATGTTCTTCAACGCCATCTCGCCCCACTTGCCGCGAGACTGGCTCGAACCCTTCAATGCTGCAGAGAGGGACAGGCTCGCCGTTTCCACGGCCTTGGTCTGAACCGACAGATCCAGTACCTGTTGATTCAACGATCCAAACGCCTTGATTCGTTGCTCCTCGATCTTCCGATTCATCTCCTGGAACGTTGCCAGTTTCTCCTGAACTCCCTTGAACTGGACCTCGATCGCTTCGTGTCGCTTGGTCAGTTCCGAGGCATGCTTCTGCTCCGACTGACCCAGCCTCTCCTCCGCCTGCTCGAGAAATTGCTCGCGGTTTTCCTTCATCTGGGTCGCCGAGAAGGCCTGGATGCTTTCCTTGATCACCTCACGGTCTTCCTTCAATTGCTTCAACTGGTCGACCGCCGCACTTCTCTCCGACTGGGCAGCGACCAGCGACTCGCGCGCGGCGCTGGCGACGTTACTGGCGTCATCGAAGCGGATTTTTATCTGCCTCAACTCCTCCTGAGCCGATTCGAGCAACGCATCGGAGCGAATCAACGAATCACTGGATTGTTGCGCCTGGCCACGGACCTCCACCGTCTCTGCACGAGATTGATCGAGTTGCGACTGGATCTGTTGTGATTCCCCGGAGACTACCGCCCCCCGGCCACGGGAAATCATCGCGGAAACGATCAGGCCGAGGATCAAGGCGACCACCGCAACTATTGCATAATCCATCGAACCCACTTTCAGATATCCAGATGAGGGTGAAGTCCTGAGCATACCCCGGATGCCAGCGAGAGCCATCTCTGGCCAGCGGGGAAAGCACCCCGATCCGAACTGGCGACATCAGCCAGAGGTGCTGCCGTGGCAGCAGATCACTTCCAGGAACCCCGCACCCCACTTCTCCAGTTTCTTTTGCCCGACCCCTGAGATGGAGGACATCTGCCCGGTCGTTTGCGGTCTCAGTTGTGACATCTCGACCAGCGTTGAATCGTGGAAGATGGTGTAGGGGGGAACCTCCAACTGACGGGATATCTCGAGGCGATACTGTCGGAGTTGCTCGAACAGACTCGATTGAATCGCATCGAGCCCCTCCAGCTTCTTCTTCTTCTTTCGAGACTTGCTCGCCTTACGAGTGATGGCGTCTTTTCGAAACTGGAATTGCTGCTCCCCTCGCAACAACTCTCGACTATTTTCGGTCACCGCAATGCCGCCATGACCCTCGAGATCGATCTGGATCATCCCCTTCGAGGCCAGTTGTCGGAAGATGGAATGCCATCCCGGATCTTCCAGTTCGTCACCGATGCCATAGACGCTGAGGCGATCGTGACCAAATCGAGTGACTTTCGGGTTCGTCACCCCCCGAAGGACATCGATGACATGAGCCTTGCCAAAACGTTGACCCGTTTTCACCACTGCGGAGAGTGCTTTCTGAGCGAGCACTGTTCCGTCCATCACCTCTGGAGATTTCTCACAGTTATCACACCGGTTGCCATCGTCGGCGCAGGGGCGCTCTGATTCGCCAAAGAAGCGCAGCAAGGTTCCCCGCCGACAACTAGAGGACTCACAGTAGGCGAGCATCGCATCGATCTGATGGTGGCTGATACGCCGCTGGGTCGAGTCCAAGTCCGATTCTGCCAATCTTCGCTGTGCCAGCACCACGTCACTCCAGCCATAGCAAAGCCAGGCCTCAGCCGGCAATCCATCACGGCCCGCTCGACCCGACTCCTGGCTGTAGTTCTGAGGACTCGCCGGCATGTCGAGGTGAGCCACGAAGCGAACATTCGGCTTGTCGATCCCCATGCCGAAGGCGATGGTCGCCACCACCACGATCCCTTCCTCACGAAGGAACAGTTGCTGATTGAGCGACCTTTGTCTGGCTGCCATACCGGCGTGATAGGGAACTGCACGGACGCCCTCCCCGCGAAGCCACTCCGCCGTATCGTCGACCTTCTTGCGGCTAGAACAGTAGACAATCCCCGCTTCTCCCCCATGACGTTCTCGAATCATCGCCAGCAACTGGCGACGCGGTTGATCCTTCGCCACCACTCGGTAGCGCAGATTGGGACGATCGAAGGAAGAGATGAACAGATCGTCCTCGGTGAACCCGAGGCCCTTGATGATGTCTTTTCTGGTTGGAGAATCGGCGGTCGCAGTGAGCGCAACGATGGGGACATCTGGAAAGCGTTTTCGCACGATTCCCAGACGCTGGTACTCCGGTCTGAAATCATGCCCCCACTGGCTGATGCAATGCGCTTCATCGATGGCAAATAAACACGGGTTGAAATTATCGAGTTCTTCGAGGAATCCATCGAGTAGTAGTCGTTCAGGTGCGACATAGAGCAGTTTGAGCTGGCCAGCACGAAGACGATCCCAAACATCTTTACGCTGCTGTGTATCCATCGACGAATTCAATGCGGCGGCCGCCACACCCGCCTGCTTCAACGCTTCGACCTGATCCTGCATCAGCGCAATCAACGGCGAAATCACCACCGTTATTCCGGGGCTCAGTAGTGCAGGGATCTGATAGCAGAGCGACTTCCCGCCCCCGGTCGGCATCAGGACCAGAGCATCATTTCCCGCCAGGATCCGATCGATGACCTGTTCCTGATCGGCACGGAATTGATCGAAGCCAAAAACATCTTGGAGTACCTGGATGGCACTGGTTTGAACTGGAATTTCCCCACTCATCGACAATGTCACTCCCCATCTCATTCTCGGGTTCCACGGCAAGAACCAGAACCCCGGGAATATCCGACCCCCCGGTCGTCATCAAGGGTAGAGCGTAGATGTGAGTCCTGATCGATGCGATCGGGAAGTTAACAGGGGGGCACCAGGCCACCTGGCAAGAAGGGAGGGCGGCACGGAAGCGGCGCTCGAACCCAGCCGTAGCGGGTCT
>JAPKAM010000181.1 GCA_028825265.1 Planctomycetota bacterium | reverse complement strand
CTCTCCAGTGGGATTGCTGTCGACTGTAATGCCAACGGCACTCTGGATGTCTGTGATCTCACCAACGGGTTGGAAACTGATTGTGATGGCAATGGAACTCTGGATGTCTGTGATCTCGCCAGCGGGTTGGTGACTGATTGTGATGGCAATGGACTATTGGACTCTTGTGAACTGGCTTTGGGACTGGTCGGTGATTGCAATCAGAACCTAGTTCCAGATTCCTGTGAACTCTCCAGTGGGATTGCTGTCGACTGCAATGCCAACGGCACTCTTGATTTCTGTGATCTCGCCAGCGGGTTGGATGCTGATTGTGATGGCAATGGCATTTTGGACTCTTGTGATCTGCTGCAGGGGAACGATACCGACATGAACAACGATGGCATTCCAGACTCTTGTGAATGCCATTTCCCGAATCAACTCACGTGCGAGAGAATCCCCGGCGAACTGTTGATCGAACTGACTTGGGGCGATTCCTCCAGTCCGGTACAGGTGTTCAGAGATAACACCCTGATCGCCAGTCTCATCGATGGGCAAACCAGTTACATCGATGGCGACATCCCCTGTAGTTGTAGTGTCGATTACATGATCCAGAAGGAGTGCGATAATGTTCAAATCGCCACTGAAACTTGCACCTTTGATTGGGTCGAGGCTCATCCTGATTTCGCCTTCAGTTACAGTGCTGACCCAGTGAATCCGAATTTCACCCTTGTTCAGGGTGGTGCCCCAACCGTCGCCGAGGTCGACCTGTTCATCGAGGGATCGGTTGCACAAGGATCCCCTTGTGGCCCAGCGGCTACACATGGATTTTCGATGGGCATGTCTCATGATCCGGCCAGGTTGTCGGTCGTAGCAGTGGAACTGGCAGGGGAAATGCTAAGCGTTTCTCCCGACTATGTTTCCTTTGCCATCGGTAATGACATGGCCGCCAACAGCAATGGAGATGTCGGTTGGTGTATGGGCGTGCTGTATAGTCTCGACCCTGTCGGTGGAGGAGTGCCGGGAGGACCGGCTCTCGAAACCGTTTCATACGAAATAAGGAAGTTGGTCGCGAGCGTCACTTATGAAGCGGCCTGTGGTGATTGGGAAAACAGCGGTGTGACTGATCTGCAGTTTGAGGACCGATCGTTGACCGACAATTCCCCTCCGATCGGCAACGTAGTGGGGGTTTGCGGTGTCGTTTACACACCCGATTTGTCGACTCCATCCGCCCAGATCGAGATCATCAAGGGGCCGGCTCAGCCGCTCTTCATTCGAGGTGATTGCTCCAATCAAGGATCGATTAATATTCAAGATGCAGTTTTGATGCTGAATTACCTCTTCTCGGGTACCGAGATCCCCTGTGAGGACGCCTGCGATGCGGACGACGACGGATTACTCAACCTGGTGGACCCCCTCTTTGACCTGATGTTCATCATGGGCTTGGGTCCGATGCCTCCCGCACCAGCAGTGGTCTGTGGAGCCGATCCGACCCCGGATTCGATCTCCTGCGATCTCAGTGTCAGCAATAACTGTGAAGATCCTTGTCCCTTCGAGGATTGCGGTAACGGGCTCGATGATGACCTAGACGGTCTGATCGATTGCAACGACTCCGATTGCTTGGGATCCGACATTTGTCCATAGCCGCACCGCTTGCTTGAACCGGTAGCTCCTCTGCTAGTGCACAGCCAACTGCACTGCCATCTGCTCTACCAGATGCTCGAGAGATGAACAGATGCTCAAGAGATGAACTCCTGCGCCGCTTCCGGCATCGAATCTCCCGCATTCCCGGCTCTCGTCGGCAGGCTCTTTCGTCATCGATGCCTTCAACTACTGAGGCGAAACAACTTCCTCGAATTGGCGGTGGTCGCCTCCAGAACCGAGCGCCGATGGGTGCCGTGAACCCGTGCCAACTCGTCGGCGGTGTGTAGCGAGTGGACCGGTTCGTTGCGTTTTCCGCGCTTCGGTTGCGGCGCCAGAAATGGGCTGTCTGTTTCCAGCAGTAAGCGGTCGAGAGGAACGATGGCCGCCGCATCTCGTAATTTTTGAGCCTTTGGATAGGTGACATTGCCGGCGAAGGAGACATACCAACCGAGATCGAGCGCTCGTTGCGCCTCGAGGACCGTACCGCCAAAGCAATGAAAGACACCGGTCACTCCAGTGCCGTGTTTCTCGATGACCGCAAGAGTCTCGGGCCATGCCTCGCGACAATGAATCACCACCGGCAAGTTTCGTCGTCGTGCGATTTTCAGTTGCGCGATGAAGGCACGCTCCTGATCTTCGGGACTGACTTCTTTCCAGTAATAGTCGATGCCGATCTCACCGATGCCGACCACCTGCTGCGGATGCTGATCGCACAGATCTTCGATGCTGCGGAGAGCATCCTGTAGATCGGTGGGGGGCATTCCAGAATGAGTCGGGTGCACTCCAACTACCGCATGGCAGAAGCCTGGGTTTTCGACCGCCAGTTCGATGACCTGGCGACTGGTCGCTTCATCGACGGCGATGTTGATGATCGAGACGAAACCGGCATCCTTGGCGCGCTGGATCACCTCGTCTCGATCGTCATTGAATCGATCAAAGTAGAGGTGGGCATGGCTGTCGATCGCTTCTGCTGGCACGTGAACTCCCGTTCGAGGGGTGGCTTGGCAACTGATATTGACCCTAGGAGAAGTCTCGTGACAATGCGAGGGTGGAAATCAACGCG
>JAPKAM010000180.1 GCA_028825265.1 Planctomycetota bacterium | reverse complement strand
TAGTACTGTGTTTCCTTTGCGTGGGCTTCGCCATGAAGGGACAACACGATCGGATTCGTAAGCTGGAGGCTTCCCTGGCCGCGAGGGATGAGAATCCTGCCCGGTGATCCGCGATGGCCATCGCGGTGCGGCCACGATTGCGTTTCGACACGATGGCCTCTCTCGCCGAGGAACCCGATCGATTTGTCCTGCTGTCCCCGCTGGTTCTCAAGGGCGAGTGCAGGCGATGCCATTGCCGTGCCAGCGAGCCTCGAGGGTCTGCTGGTCCCAGATGATTGCGCCCTCCAGCGGCTCGTAGATTTCGTAACCGCCCTCGGCGATGGCGTGGTACATGACGGCATGGCTCTCCCTGCCGAGTGCCGGATGATCGACGAACAAGATCGCCGGTGGAGACACATCCGCCAGCGATCGCTGTTTCGGATCGAGAGTGGTGAAGGAAAAGCCCAGCTGGTCCAGAACAAAACGCAGCTGGCCCGGACCTGTTCCGTACACGCTGGTCAGAAGCAGATTCGCCGCCTCTTTCTCATCCAGATCGATATCGAAGTGCCTGGAAACGTTGGCCAGAGATGCCGCAACACAGGTGGAGCCGTGTGTCTGTAGCACAACACCCCCATCGGTGGTGACTCCGGGGCCCAGTTCGGGGCCGATCGGCGAGTAGAGTCGCACACAGAGCAACCCCTGAGCGACCTGTACCAGCAATATCGCGAGCAGCAAACTTCGAGTCTGTTTATGCCCCCTGGAAATTGCCAGGCCCAGGCCATACCCCGAGATCACTGCAAACAACGAGGCGAGGGCAAGCCAGCTGATCCACGTCGAATATTGCTGAACCAGCAGCGCAAAGAACTGACAGAATCGATCGGACAGTTCCATGCCGACCGCCGCCATTCCGATCAACGAAAGCAGCAGCGAGATCGCCACCAGTAGCGGGGAGCGCCTCAGTGCATTGTCAATGGTCAGGTCGGAGTCTGACCTGGCGGCACGAAATCCGCAGGCGAGAGCCAGCCACGTGAGCAGGAATGGACCGGCCAACAGCAACGGAATCATCGGCACTCGCCATCGATCAGCTGCGATGCATACCACTGCATCCGCGGCAGATGAAACGGCCCCTTCCAGTGATTGCCCTTGAGGTGCAGTGCCGGAGTTCCATCGCGGTGCAGGTAGCCATACCACTCGCCATGCTGTGGATCTGCGAAGTGTTGCTGTGACCAGTCGTGAACCATCTGGAAGCGTTCGGCGTGACGCTGATCCCCGGTCAGCTGATACGCCAGCAGCGTGGCGATGATCGCCTCGGTGTGGGGCCACCAGTACTTCATATCGTGACCCGGCTCCTGCACCGGTCGGTCGTACACGTCTCGAAAAGAATAGAGACCGCCGTACTCTTCGTCCCAGCCCCGTTGCCACATCCAGTCGAGCATCTGGATCCCCAGCGACACCAGATGGGCATCTCCGCCTCGATGCTTTGCCTCGTGCAGGATAAACCACGCCGCCTCGATGGCGTGTCCCGGATTCAACAGTCGACCATCGAAACTGTCGATGATCTCGCCGGTGGGGGACACCGTTTCCATCACCACCGCCAGGTCCGCCTTGCAGAAGTCCTGCTCGATCTCCTCGATGCAGCGATCGATCCAGGAGTTCATCGATGCATCGCCGATGTTGTCGCGCAACTGCTGCGCCAGCTGAAGGCAGATCATCAACGGTCCACACCCCTTCGATGGCCGCGTCTCCGCATCGACCTTCGGCTCCATCACCCCCGGCTCGAAGGAAACCCGGGTGTACTGATCGAACAGTTGCCGGGCACGCTTGGCCCACTGCTCGTTGCCAGTGGCCCTGGCACAGGCAGAGTAAGCCATCGATGCAAACGCCTCCGAATAGACATAGCGGCGCTTGCGCAGCGGCTGACCCTCCTCGGTGACGAGGAAGTACATACGGCCATCATCATCGAAACCGTGCTGTTCCAGGAATTGCAGACACGAGGTGGCAAACTCGAGCCATTGCGGATTCTGCTCGACGGAGTTGTAGGCGGTGGCATACATCCAGGCGGCGCGACCCTGAAACCAGATCGACTTGTCGCCATCGATGCGGCTTCCGTCCCGATCGAGCGATGTGACGATGCCGCCATGCTGGCGATCCCAGCCGTGCTCGAGCCAGAAGGGCAGCGTTTCTCCGACCAGATCGGAGCGATAGATCGCCAGTTGTGGCCTCAGATCATCCAGCGTCATTGCGGACATCCCTCAGTGTCGCCAGCGTCAAGCCGGCCAGGTCACGATCCTGCCCACCTGTCATCATGCTGACCAGATAGCCGACCACGAAGCAAGTGCACGAACCGATGGCTGCATACAGCAGGAAATTGATGTCAGTGCCAAACGCCACTGCCATCGTCATGGCGGCTCCAGTCAGCAACCCCACCAGAGCACCGGTAGCGTTACAACGACGCGTGAACACCGCCAGCAAGAAGACCCCGAGCAGCCCTCCACCAAAGAGCCCCAGCACCTTCTGGAAGAAGTCGAACAGATACTTGATCTCGTAGGTCGCCAGCACCATGGCGGCACCGGTACCGATGATCCCCAGCACCAGGGTCAAGCGCTTCGCCAACGAAAGCGAATCCTCTGCTCGAGCCTTCGGGACACAGCGAAGATAGAAATCATTCACCACTGCGGCACTGATGCTGTTCATCGAGCTATCGAGCGAACTCATCGCCGCGGCAAAGATCCCCG
>JAPKAM010000082.1 GCA_028825265.1 Planctomycetota bacterium | reverse complement strand
GATGGATCCACCACCCATCTTGAGAACCTGATCTTGCAGCCTCTCCAAACCACACCTCCATCGCACTCAAACCAGACCCCAGTTGCTCGAGTCGAAGTGTCACGGCGATCGCCCACAAGGAACTGATCCCCAGCGCCAGCAACGGAGGTCCCCACCAGGTCAGTTCTCGATGGCGAGAGATACCGTCGCGCCTGGCGGTGGCCATCATGATTCCGATGACAAATGGCAAGGCACTCGGCCCTTTTGCAAGGAACGCGATGGAGAGACCTGCACTCATCCAGATCATTGAGAAGAGTTTCCTTCTTTTCGATCCACCGATCACCAGCATTTCCAGCGCATAGATGGCAACCCCCGCTGTCAGCAGTAGATCGGTCTCGCCAAGAGTCGACTTTCGGATCACCACCGGACACAGCAGAAACAACAGCGCTGCGATGAAGCCCGCTCTTGGCCTGCCGATTCGTGAGCCGCTCAAGAAGAGCAGTAGACCGGTCAGCAGAGTTGCCAGAAGAGCGGGAATCCGCACCGTGATCGCATTGACGGATCCGCCCGTGAAATTCGATGCCAACACCGTGAGCCACGGGTAGAGAGGCGGCTTGTTGAGGTAAGGCTGTCCCCAGACAGTTGGAATGATGGGATCGCCACTACTCATCATCTCTCGGGCAGCGATGACCCGTCGCCCCTCTTCACCTTGGAGTTCCAGATGGGGCAATGAAAAGCAGTGAAGGATCACCACCAGACCGATGAAGAGCAGCCCCAGCAACGGTAACGAAGTGGTGTCATCCTTCGACGAGGAATCCAATTGCTGCAATTCAGAATTCATCGTCACCTCTTACGACATTCACCGGAACGACTGTGAATCGTTTACGGAGCCACACCGTTTCCATCTCATGGCTAATAGATCTAGCGTGGCTGATCGCTGACGACCACTCCATCGATGACGGTGCCAACGCAATGAGATGTGTACTCGAAAGGATCACCATCATACAGGGCGACATCACCGTCCTTGCCCACCTCGAGAGACCCCACTCGATCGGAGATTCCCAGCAGTTCTGCTGCCGATGCCGTGATCAAGCCGAGTGCGTCATTGAAGGGGCAGCCATAGGCACAGGCGATCGCCGCTTCCCACAACACCACTCTTGTTTTTGGAACATAGGATTCGTAACCACTACCCATCGCCACGGGAATCCCTGCCGCCACCATCTTGGCCACCGTCTCCATGCTGGAGTTCTGGCCCTTGCCCGAGGCGCGCATCATCGTCGGATGAATGATCACCGGAATCTGCTGCTCCTTCAGCTCGTCGAAGTAGTCGTAGCATTCGGATGCTCCCTCCAGAACGACCTTGATCTGAAGTTCCTTCTGTAACCTCAGTGCGTTCTGGATATCGACCGATCCATGAGCGGTGATCATCAATGGTCGTTCACCCCTGAGAATCTCGGCCAGCACTTCGTTACGAAGATCCCTGGCAGGAGGATCTTTCTCCTCATCGGCCTGTGCAGCTTCGATCTTGTCCATATAAGAGCGTGCCTTGATGAACTCCTGGCGAATCATCGCCATCTGTTTGGCTCGGGTGCCGGGGCTCTTACCTCCACTACCGAATCCGGAAGAACCCAGGGTGCAAACCACCATCGCCTTCGATTTCAGAACCGCCTGGTCGACATTATCCCCGCGGGTCTTGACGATGAAGGTCTGACCAGAGATCAACTGCCCCGGTGCATGTCCGGTGTGAAGTGTCGTGATTCCGAGAGAGCGCACCCACGCGATCAACGGCTCGCGAACATTGTAAGCATCTCGAGCATCGAGCTCTGGCTGCATCGGAGAGGATCGTTCCAGTTGATCCTGGTCATGGTCGTAGTTGAGCCAGCCAGCGAGGCCCACCACTGAACGCGAGTCGATCAATCCTGGCGTCACCACTGCGGCGTCGATCACCCGGATTCCATCGGGGATCTCCACTGCGGAAGCAACGCCGACGGCGGTCACCTTGCCATCGATGATCAGCACCACACCATTCTCGATCGGCTCCATCCACTGGCCATCCGCTTGGCGGGCCATGGTGTGAATCGTCTCTCCCCGGATGGCGAGGGACTGCTGCCCCGCCAGATCAGCGCTGAATCCAGCCGCGGCCAGAGCGATGATCAGTAGAAATTGAAATTTCATCACTGCCCCCCCCTTTCCCCGCAGCACTGGTAAGTCTGATCTTCACCGGCCCCCCGACCACCGACGGCGAAGAGTCGATGCTCTGGATTGGAGAGATCAAAAACTTGGATCCCTTCGACATAGGTTTCCAGCACCTTGGTGTAGACGCTGAAGGGATCTCCACTGATGATGGCGAAATCAGCATCCTTCCCCGGATCGAGAGATCCGGTGCGGTCTGCGAGTCCCAGCATCTCGGCGCCTGAGAGTGTCAATGCACGCAGTGCACCCTCTCGGGTCATGCCCGCACGAACGCCCAGCGCCGCAGATCGAAGGAACAGTCGGCTATCGGTGATCCAGTCGTCGGTATGAAAACTGACATTGACCCCCGCTTGCTCGAGGATCATTCCGTTTTCCATCTGGATATCTCTGGCCTCGAGTTTCCCGCCCGGAGAATCGATCACGATGATGGAGCAGGGTGCCTTGGCCTCGGCGATCTCCTTGGCCACCTTCCACGCATCACTGACGTGGTGCAGGACCACCTGGAACCCAAATTCATCTCTGAGCCTCAGAACCGTGAGAATGTCATCGTGTCGATGGGTGTGATGATGGACGATCCGTTTGCCCTCGAGGGCTTCGACCAGTGCTTCCATTTTCAGGTCACGCTCTGGCATCTTCTCTGGATCTCCGGCGGCCTTCTCGATCTTGGCACGATATTCTTGTGCCTTGATATACGCCCCTCGCACCAGCGCAGCCGATTTCGCCCGGGTTCCGGGGAACGGTGCCGCTCGTTGGGAGTTGGTTCCATTGGCCATCTTCAGGCCACCCATCGGCCAGCCAGAGGCATCGTGAATCAGCAGGTCATCGACCTTTCCACCGCGCCTCAACTTGAGGTAAGTGGTACGGCCACTGATGAGATGGCCAGAGCCCGGCATCTGATTGACCAGGGTCAAGCCGCCGGCTCTTGCACGCTCTACGGAAGCGGAGCGAACATTGACCGAATCGAGGGTCCAGCACTCCGGCTGGATCGGATCCGATCCATCACCACCTCCACCCATACCGATGTGACTGTGGGTACAGATCAATCCCGGAATGATGGTCTTGCCACTGCTCTCGACTTGCGTCGCGCCGGAAGGAATCACCACGTCTGATCGTGCGCCGATCGATTCGATCTTTCCATCTCTCACGACCATCACGCCATCTTCGATGACGGGACCGGAGACGGGATAGATCGTAGCTCCGATGAATGCTGTTGAATCCGCGTGCAGATTCGAACTGAGTGCCAGCACGATCAACAGCAGCGGAGCGACAAGCAGTAAAGGTGCTCTCTGAAGCGATGGAATATCCAAGATTGGGCCTTTCCTGTAACCAGGGGAGGGGTGTTCTTTCACTCACCAGACAGACGATATCCGAGCAGCGTGAAGGTGGAAAGCGACACCCACGGAGGCAATTGCAGTCGATGACCTGGAACGATCCTGCTGTTATCCTGACGGCACTCTCTACGGATGTACTCTGGACCAATTTGGTGAGGAGAATGCCTGATGCTCGCTTCTGTTCGATCATGGATCCCTGCACTCCTTTGTGTCTGGTTGCTCCTATCTGTCGGCTGTACCGGACTCGGGGAGCTCCACGATGATCGATCTCCGAGGATCGCCATCGCGCACCTCGGCTCCATCGATGGAGATGCCGATGGGTTCGCCGCCCTTCGTTCCGCATTTCGACTCAGAAATCCGGGGTATGATGTCCTCTACAGGAGCGAGACTAGAACCCTCCTCCCCTGTTCCATCACTCGAGCGGCCTTCGTCACCCAGGGACAAGCGCGAGCGGAAATCTCTGGCGGTGCGGCGCACCGAAGCAGCAATCTGACGATCGGAGACATCGTTGTCCTTCGCCCCGGGGAAGGGATACTCACCGATGCCCCCATCTCCTTTGTGATTTTTGAAGTCCCCCAACCTCCCCCCACCAACACCCACGGGTTCATCCGTCCCGACTGGGATCCAGCCATCACCGATACGCCCGGAGGGTGCGCCGAAGAAGAAGGTGCCTATCGCAGGATCTTGCTGACGTGGAAACCGGAAGTCGGTCCCTATATCTGGCATGGTCTCAATGCGCACAGGGTTCGAATCACCGATTCCTTCACTCACTATCACCCTATCGACGGTGGATTTGATGAGTTTTACCTGGTCCAGATGGTCCAACCTGGCGGAGCGATCCTCACCAGCGCGCACACCGCTGCCATCGAATCCAGAGATGTCGATCGCGAACTATCGGCGAAACTTTTTCGCAAGGATGAACTGGCGGTCGGCGATCTCGTCTACCTGCCCAAAGGTCTGATCCATCGGGGCATTGGCGGTGTTCTCGCACAGGTCATCACGGTGCCTGGATTCAGGCCCGGTGCAGAAATCGGTGTCGATCATCATCTTCGGGCCATCAGTGAACAACTGGGGCTTTCCGGCGACGAGATGATCCCTTATCACCAGCAAGCTTCCAGCAATCCACTGGTAAAGTGATTCTCATCGGTCGTGTAGTGCTCACTTCGATATTGAGCACACAGACGGTATCATCGAGATAGGCGAGAAGGCTCCTCGCCTGGAGGAAACCGATGTCTTGTTCCCCTGATTCGCCAAAGCGATCACGAATACTGTTGTGCGTGTTGTGGATCGTGGGAACGATCACACCTGGACTCCATGCCGACCTCGATTACCCCGACTTCCTCGACATGACCGGCCTCACCATGGTCGGAAGCACCACCCAGTTCGGTGACCGAGTTCGCCTCACTCCAGCGAGCATTGGACAGGTAGGAGCGGTTTATACCACTGATCAAATTGTTGTCGGAGATGGATTCGATACCACTTTCATCTACGAGATCAACCCTGTGGCCGGTGGCGCAGATGGAATGGTGTTCATCCTGCAAAATGAATCCCCCACATCGCTCTACTCCAATGGCGGACCGCTCGGATATGACGGCATGTTCAATTGTGTGGTGGTCGAGATCGATACCTACACCAACGGAAACTTCAATGATCCTCCCGGACCCCACCTGTCGATTCATGGCCGTGCAGGAGCTCCCAACTCAGCCGACGAACTGACCGCAGGACTGGCGGTCGATTCCACCTCACCGAATGTCGGTGGCCTGAGAACGATGCGGGTCAGTTATGCAGCGGGTTGGCTCGATGTCTATCTCGATGACCTGACGCAACCACGGATGTCGGTGCCCATCAATCTGGTGGATCACCTCGGATCTGATTCTGCATGGGTCGGCTTCATCGGCTCGACCGGAGGAATCTCCGAAACTCATGATGTCCTGAGCTGGATACTCACCATCGATGGCGGCACCCAATTCCTCCGCGGCGACATCAACGACGACTCTTCGGTCAACCTGCCCGATGCGATCTTCGCTCTCAGTGCGCTGTTTGTGCCCGGTTCAAACCCCGCCACCTGCCTCGATGCCGCAGACATGAATGACGATGGCAACTTCAACCTGCCCGATGCTGTTTTTCTTCTCAGCGCCCTGTTCGTGCCCGGTTCAACGCCGGTACCCGATCCTGTCGGTAGTTGCGGAACCGACCCCACCGATGACGGCATCGACTGCGACAGTAATAACTGTCCCTGAGGTGCTTCAGGAATCTTCAGCACCATTCCCCGCGTTGAGCTCCGTGCAGATCACTTCGATCCCACTCCGCTGGAGACCTTGATCCTCATCGCTTCCATCATCCCATCGAGATCGATCGGAGTGGCCCCTCGTTTGGGCCGCCCTGCGACGGTGCCATCGGGCAAGTCGCGGAATTCCCAGCCGATTCCCTGGATACCTGAGACGATGGCATCGCGATCTCCACGCATCACCAGCCACCCCTCTTCCGGAGCAATCCTCTTCACGCCCCAGGTGCCAAGACGGATACGCATTCTTTGCTGGCCGATCAACCGGGCAGTCTCCGGTGGAATCGGACCGTTGAAGTGGATCATCTGATCGGCGATTTGATCCAGTTCCGTCTGGCGCAATGCGGTAGCGATGGAACGATAGGTTCGAAGCCGCTGGCGGGTATCCGAGATGTACTCCTCGGGAATACGACACAGCCCCTTCAGCGCAATCTCCACCTCGGGAGGTTCTTGCCAGGGAGTACCACGCATGTCCGCCACCGCCCGTTCGAGCAATCGGCAGAAAAGGTCGTAGCCGATGGTACCGATGTGACCCGACTGTTCCTTGCCGAGAATATTGCCCGCACCTCGAATCTCCAGATCTCTCATGGCGATCTGGAATCCGGCACCGAGTTGCGAGTACTCCTCGATCGCCTGCAATCTTTGCCTGGCATCGCTTCTCAGCGGCTGGTCCTCGGGAACCAGCAGATAACAGTACGCCTTGTGATGGCTACGACCGACACGACCTCGTAACTGGTGCAACTGAGACAGGCCAAATCGATCGGCGCGTTCGATGATGAGGGTATTGGCACTGGGGATATCGAGGCCACTCTCGATGATGGTGGTCGAGATCAGAATATTGGCGTCCTTGTCGATGAACTGCAGCATCCGGTCTTCCAGTTCGTGCTCGTTCATCTGGCCATGGGCCACCACCGCATTCGATTCGGGAAGGAGCCGTTCGACCCTTTGTCGACACTCCTCGATGCTCTGGACCCGATTGTGAAGCCAGAACACCTGGCCATCGCGATTCAGCTCTCGCAGAACGATCTGGCGGAAACGTGCATCATCGAAGCTACACACTTCAGTCTGGATCGGAGCCCTGCCCTCGGGTGCCTCATGAAGACTGGAGATGTCCTTCACCCCGACCATCGACATGTGCAGGGTTCTGGGAATGGGAGTGGCGGTCATCGTCAGGATGTCGACCAGTCGTCGCAGCTGCTTCAGTTTCTCCTTGTGGGCGACACCAAAGCGTTGCTCCTCGTCGATGATGATCAATCCCAGATCCTTGAAGTTGACATCTCCCGACAGCAATCGGTGAGTTCCGATGAGAAGATCGACGGCTCCACTCGCCGAATCTTCGAGGATCTGGGTCGTGTCCTTACGTGAGACCAATCGACTGATGGCTTCGATTCGCATCGGCCACTCCGCCATCCTCTCGCGGAAGGTCACCAGATGTTGCTGAGCGAGCACCGTGGTGGGCACCAGCACGGCAACCTGCTTGCCGGCGCGGATCGCCTTGAAGGCGGCGCGCATCGCCAGCTCGGTCTTGCCATAGCCCACATCGCCACATACCAGTCGGTCCATCGGCTTGGGCTTCTCCATGTCCTTCTTGATCTCCACCACCGTATCGAGCTGATCACTGGTCTCCTCGAAGGGAAATGAATCCTCGAAGGCCTGCTGAGCGGTGTCATCTACCGAGAATGCAAATCCTGGCCGCTCCGCTCGCAGTGCCTGAACCTCCAGCAGTTCCGATGCCAGATCGTGTAAGGCAATTTCCGCCTTCGCCTTCTTGTTCGACCATGCGGCACCTCCCAGTCGATCGAGGCGACCCGGCTGGCGTCCGCCGCCAACGAATTTCTGGACCAGGTCGATCCGATCGACGGGAACCAGCAAAGTCACACCCTCGGCGAACTCCAGCACCAGGAAATCTCCCTGGCGCGCCCCATCACGAATCGTTCGCAATCCCTGGAAGCGAGCGATGCCGTGTCCGACGTGGACCACCAGTTGCCCTTCCTCCAGTTCGATGAAGTTGTCGACCGCTCGCCCCTCGACTCGCTTCTTCTGCACTCGATCGAGACTGCGCTTTCTGCCCAGTGCCGCATTGCCACTGACAAAGATCCCTCCTCCCGCTTCGTCCCAGCGGAATCCTGTCGAGAGATCTCCCAGGCGTACCCTCGTCGAGGAACCCACTGCGGCCTCGGCGAGCACCTCACGGAAGCGTTCCGCCTCCGCTTCTTGACGCAGAAACACCAGTACATCGGTTCCTCGGTCAGACTCCTCGGCCAGCGCACTGATGGTCGAATCAAAAGAACCCTGAAACCGCTCTGCCGAGACCACCGGCAACATCAGCGGGCGATGACCGGGTTCTGGAACCAGTGGATCGAGTTGAAGACGCAAGAATCGGCCCGCTCGCGCCCAGAAGGAGTCACAGAGTTGTTGCCTCTGACGGCTCGCCCACTGACCGATCAGGAAGTGAGTCTTTTCCTCCACCTCACTATGATCGAGCACCGCCACCACCGCATCTTCAGGAAGAGCATCGAAGAGCAGCTTTTGTTTGCCGGTCCAGCCGCGGATGAACCACTCCTCCTTCGGTGCAATTGTCAGCACCAGCAGTTCCTGTTCCGATCCGGTACGACCATCTCTGGGAGAGATCGATCGAATACTTTCCACCTCGTCATCGAAGAAATCGATGCGATAGGGAACACTGCTTTCTCGCGGCCAGATATCGAACAGGCCACCGCGGATGGCGAAGTCTCCGGGGCGAGCGACCTGAGGAAAACGACGATAGCCCGCCTTCACCAGTGATCGGGCCAGTTCCCCGGGCGGCCGACAATCGCCGCACCGTACCAGCACCCGATGATCATCGCCGCTATCGGCAGAGAGAGGCTGCAATGCCGCTTGTACCGGAGTGATGATGGTCCGGATCGAACCACTGTTCAGGTTTGAAACTGCTTCCAGTCGTTCCCTGAAGGTCTCGGGATCCGGTTCCGAATCCGCTTCGAAGATGCTCTCCCACATGCCGAAGTAGCCGATCGGCTCAGCTGTGAAGGTGGAGGCATCGCGACGCAGTCTCTCTGCCGCATCGGGACTGGTACAGAGGACCACCAGCGGGCGATCGAGTTGCTCGGTGAGGTGAGCGATCAGTAAGCCGGCGGCTCCCTCACTACAACGACCGACATGAAGCACCTTCTCAGCGAGCAGACGCTTCTTCACTTTCGGAAGAAGTGTCGAACTTGCGACGATCCTCTCGACCAGAGGATCGCGATCGTCCTCGACCTGCTTCCCTCCCCTGGTCATCGTCGTATCTACCTTCCCCGTAGCGCCGGTCCATCCAGATGGTGTCGTCAGAAGGACGCAGGATAGCCGCACCCCGACGACGACTCCCGCTCTCTCACGAAAGTGTTGGAAATTCGTACACCAGCATGCCCCGAGCCGGGCAGTCCCGACCCGCAGTGGTCCAAATCGCCCTGAATCGGCCGATTCAAGACCATCTCGTTTGGGCACACCGGATGCAACCTATCCGTTGCCCGCCCGGTAGTCCCGCCGGTTCGTCAACGAAAGGAGGGCCGTCATGGCCTCTCACATCATTTCTGGCACCACTTCGATGGTGCTGCTTCTCACCTTCTTGTTGATCGCTCCCGGTGGCATCGGGAGTCGTCTCGATGCTTGCGACCCGATCGCAGATTCCACTCTCGTGATGCAGACCGTCGATGACTCCTCGACCGATGTCTCGTACGGAGATCCGCATCCGATCACGCCGCTGCAGTTGCTCCAGGTGATCGATGTCAATCCGCAGTACATGGTGATCCTCCCCTCGGGAAAGAGCATCGACGATCATCAACTGGAAGCACAGAATGTCAAAACACTGCACATCTTTGATCGAGAAAAATGGCAGTCCGCCAGCATGGCGATGAAGATGCTGCAGGCGCTCGGCTGGAAACTCGATGTGATCCGGGCCCCCGGCGTACGAGATGCAGCTCCGAGTACGCGCGTTAGGGGAACAAGTAGAACCTCACGTCGTTTCAATGATCCCAGCGAGATCAAGGTCGTGTTTGCCTACCCACCGGTCTTGATCGCAGAGGATCCCTTCCAGAGCATCGTGATCGAGCTGAAGCACGCTTCGCTGGATGACACCTTCAAGGCACTGCGCGAGATGCGTTCCTGGTGGACCGACCAACGGTTCGATGTCGTGGCGAGCCCATCCACCCACTCCATCGTTCTCTTCGCATCCGATCCTGTGCTGGTGGAGCGCTGCAAGATCTTGGTCGATCAGATGGAAAAGATCGCCAGCAGCCAGCAGGTAAGACAACTTCCGAAGAAGCCACGCCAGGCTCGAAAGGAGCCGCTGCGCCGCAAGTAAGAAACCCCTGTCCCACATGGGTCCGCTGTGATGTCGGTGACGGAAGGAATCCGAGCCATCCACTGCAAGAGTGGTGGCCAACGGGTTCTTTCCCGAGCCGATTTTTTTTGTGAAATCCGCGGGTGGTTCAGCGATGAAGGTCAGGCAACAGGGTCGATGCCCAGTTGCTCGAGCGCAGCCTTTGCGGCGGCCTGCTCCCCTTCTTTCTTGGTGGTGCCCTCGCCGGTCCCGAGTGGCTTCCGCTTGAGCATCGCCTGGACCACGAACTCCTTGGCGTGATCGGGACCACTCTCGCTGAGCACCTTGTAATTCGGAGTCGAACCATCTTCTCGTTGAAGGTGCTGCTGCAAGATCGACTTGTAGTTGACCGAGTGCTCCTTCTGGTTCACCGCCAGCACCTGGTGATAGAGATTCCGGACGATGAATTCCTTCGCCTCGGTAATGCCCCCATCGAGATAGATCGCCGCGATGACCGCCTCGAAGACATTGGCCATCAGGCTACTGGGTAGTTTTCTGCGACTGGTGACACCCTTACCGACGGCGTAGGACTCATCGAGGCCGAGTCGTTGGCTCTCTTCGGCGAGAGTGTTGGTAGAAACCACCGCCGATTTGATCTGGGTCAACTCCCCTTCAGGTCGGTCGGGAAAGAAGTTGAAAAGGAACTCGGTCATCACCATGCCAAGTACCGAGTCGCCGAGGAACTCCATCCGCTCGTTGCAGGGATTATCGATGGTCTTGAGCGATGAATGGGTCAGCGCCTGGACCAGATGATTGGGGTCCTGGAAGCGATAACCGATACGCTTCTCGCACGCCTCAAGGCGTTTGAGATCGGAGGGAGCGATGTGTTCGTGTTCAAATCCGCGTGGACCGACCATTGTCACTTTCCTGCGGCAGCTGCGGACATCCGTGCGGTTCCCGGGGGGCGTACTTCCCGGGTTTCCGCACGAAGGTCGGAAGCCGTCCGACATCCCGTTATTTCGGTCTTCGAGCAGCAATTCTCCAGTGAAATTTGCTCCAACCAGGGGAATATCGCCGGAAAACCGATAATGAGAGGATCTCCGGCGACCCGTCCAAGGATAAGGCGATCGGTGGGAACTCGCAACCGTGCCCGCTGCCTCTCTCTGGGGTAACATCCGTCACGATATGGAAATGGCCTGCGAAAGGACCCGATTGCCAATGAGCCACCCGATCCCGTTCACCCCGGTCTACACGGTCGGAAAGCAGCGCTGGAGCCTCGAGGACCTTCTGAGCCGTTTTAATGAGTCCTCCTTCCTCTCCGAAGGTGTCCACCGCATCAGCGATCTTCACCTGCTCCCTGGCGAGGTCGCTCACTACCGATTCGACGGCGAGTTGGTTCCACTGCCGCAGGCAGACCTGCTCGACGAAGAGACGATTCAGGCACTGCTGCAACCGATCCTCAGCCAAACCTCACTGGAAAAGTTGCAACGAAGTGAAGATCTCGATGCGTCGTGGGAATGGCCTGGCCACGATCTCTCCTTCCGCATCAATGTCTTTCGCACGCGCAAGGGAACCTGTGCAGCAATCCGGGTGCTGGCGCGAGAAGTTCCACCGCCAGAAGAGATCGGTTTCCCGATGGATCGCTGCTGGCAAGACCTCGTCTCGATGAAACAGGGCCTGGTCATCGTCACCGGAGTCACGGGTAGCGGCAAATCAACCACCGTCGCCAGCCTGCTACGGAGACGCGCCCGAGATCGAGGGGAACGGATCATCACACTCGAGGATCCAATCGAGTACATCCTCGAAGGAGACCGCGCCCTGATCTCGCAGAGAGAACTAGGCCGCCATCTTCCGACCTTCTCCGCCGGCCTTCGAAGTGCCTTGCGCGAAGATCCCGATGTGATCTTTGTCGGTGAAGTGCGAGATCCAGAAACCGCATCCCTGGCCATCAGTGCCGCCGAGACGGGCCATTTGGTCATCACCACCATGCATACCCGTGACACCCGTGGAGCCATCACCCGTCTGGTCGATATCTTTCCGAGCCAACGCTCCCAGGAGATCTGCTCGCAACTCTCCTTCACACTGCAAAGTGTCATCGCTCAGAAACTGGTTCCAAAGAGCAACGGACAGGGACGCCTGGCGGCGATGGAGGTGATGAGAACCACTGGCTCCATCTCTCATCTGATTCGCAGCGGCAAGTGGGCACAACTCCCGGCGATGATCGAAACACACCGCAAGGACGGCTGCATCACCTTCGACCAACACCTCAAGCAACTGGTCGAGGATGGAGAGGTCACCCGGGAAGACGCCCTGAACCACGCCAACTCCAAGACCCTGTCGTCGCTGCTGGGGGACGTGTGAGCCAGGGAGACCGATGCAACAGCGGGTCGGTGGAACATCCACCGACCCGCTGTTGTAGTTGAGATCCGTTCGCCATCAGGGGCACGGGGCGTAGGCCTGGCAGTCGATGGCATCGGCGGTCGGGTCGTCGCCGCAGCCAGGCGATGGAGCGGGGAGTGTCACGCCGGAGTCGAAGAGGTACGACAGCAGCTGCACCGGGTCGGTGATGTCTCTCATGCCATCGTCGTTGCAATCGATGGTGTCGGAACAGGTGGAATCGAGTCCGCCCTGGAAGAGGTAGGTGAGAATGAAAACCACATCGGAGATGTCGACCACCGAATCGGTGTTTCCATCGCCGCGGATGAAGAGGATCACCTCGCATTCATCCGGAGTTCCGTTGCCGTTGACATCGGCACTGCTTCCCGAAGCGATGTCGCAGCTGTCGGGAGCGCTATTTCCGTTGCAATCGAGGGCTGTTCCCGCCGCCAGATCACAACTGTCGAGG
>JAPKAM010000081.1 GCA_028825265.1 Planctomycetota bacterium | reverse complement strand
GATCGACTGCCTGCGGGTCCGATCGATTCTCGACCCATGGCGGCGCCTTGCGCTCGAGGAACGAGTTCAGACCCGCCTGTCCCTCGTGGCTGGCTCTGCGTGCAGCGTTTCGATTGGCGGTGAATTCAGCCAGCGAGTCGGGTGAGGGGAGCCCGGAAACCTCACAGATCAGTGTCTTGGCTTCCTGAACCGCTTCCGGAGCACTACCGAGGATCTCCTCGACCAGTTGATCGATGCGTGCGTCTAGTTGATCGACCTTACAGACCTCGTGAATCATGCCAATTCTCAGCGCAACTTCGGCACTGAATCGTTCGCCGGTGAGGAAGTAGCGACGCGCCTGAGAGGCACCGATTTTGGCCACCGCATGGGGCGAGATGACCGAGGGCAGGATGCCGAGTTTGACCTCGCTAAAGGCAAAGAAGCAATCTTCAGCGGCGACTGTGATGTCACTGGCGCAGACCAGACCGGCACCGCCGCCGAGAGCGGCACCGTGAGCTCGAACGATCACCGGGCAGCGGGCGCTGGAGATGGAAGAGAACATACGCGCCATACGCAGCGCATCGTTGCGATTTTCGTCGGGCGTGAGATCGATCGAATCTCGCATCCAGTTCACATCGGCACCGGCGCAGAAGACCTTCCCTTCGCCGGAGAGCACGATCACGCGGATGGTCAGATCCAGATCGAGAGAGTTGAAGGTGTCACGAAGTTCGGCGATCAGTGGACCATCAAAGGCATTACGTACCTCGGGTCTGGCGAGAATCACATCGGCTCTCGCACCATTTTTGAGCACTTTCAGCAGGTTCGATTCTTCGGTCATGAAACACTCCTCTTACATCCGGTAGACGCCGATCTTGCGCGGTTCCAGCGGGGCACAGGAAGCCGCCTCGATTCCCAGTCCCAGCACATCGCGTGTCGAGGCGGGGTCGATGATTCCGTCATCCCAGAGGCGGGCGGTCGAGTACCAGGCATTTCCCTCATGCTCGTATCGTTGGATGATCGGCTCGGTGATTTCCTGCTGCTGCTGCGGGGTCAATTCCTGGCCCGATTCAGCCAACTGGTCGATTTTGATGTGGAGTAGTACCTCGGCGGCTTGTTCTGCTCCCATCACCGAAATGCGTGCATTGGGCCACATCCACATCTGACGCGGTTGGAAAGCCCGTCCACACATGCCGTAATTCCCGGCACCGTGCGATCCTCCGATGACCACGGTAAAGCGTGGCGATGGGGAGTTGGCGACGGCATGGACCAACTTTGCACCATCCTTGGCGATCCCACCCCTTTCATACTCCTGACCGACCATGAAGCCAGCGATGTTTTGCAGGAAGATGATGGGAAAGCCCCGCGTCGAGCACAGTTCGACGAAGTGAGTCCCCTTGAGGGCCGATTCACTGAAGAGCACTCCGTTATTGGCGACGATTCCGACGCGATGACCATGAATCCTGGCAAATCCACACACCAGTGTGGTGCCATAGAGTTGCTTGAATTCATCGAACTCACTGGCGTCGACGATGCGGGCAATTACCTCGCGCACTTCGAACTGCTGTCGCGGATCGGAAGGGATGATGGAACACAGTTCGGCGGGATCGTAGAGGGGCGGTTCGGCAGGTTGGAGGTCGTAGCCGGGGCGCGTTTGCGGCGGCAACGAGCGGAAGATGGTACGAGCTCTGAGCAGCGCGTCCTGGTCGTTTTCTGCCAAGTGGTCGGTGACGCCGCTGGTCCGGCAATGGACATCGCCACCGCCGAGTTGCTCGGCACTCACCACTTCCCCGGTGGCTGCTTTGACCAGCGGTGGGCCACCGAGAAAGATGGTGCCCTGATTTCTGACGATGATCGACTCGTCACTCATGGCAGGAACATAGGCTCCACCGGCAGTGCAGGAGCCCATCACGACGGAGATCTGGGGAATCCCCTTGGCACTCATCCGGGCCTGGTTGTAAAAGATCCTGCCGAAATGGTCGCGATCGGCGAACAGCTGATCCTGCAGCGGCAAGAAGGCGCCGCCGGAGTCGACCAGATAGATGCAGGGGAGTTGATTTTGCTCGGCGATCTCCTGGGCCCGAAGATGTTTCTTGACCGTCAGCGGGTGATAACTACCGCCTTTGACCGTGGCATCGTTGGCGATGATCACCGCCAGTCGATCTTCGATCTGACCGATTCCAGTGACGATGCCGGCGCTGGGAAGAGGAGAGTCGTAGACCTCATGAGCACACAGACTCGCCACCTCGAGGAATGGAGAATCATCATCGATGAGCGCGCGGATCCGATCCCTGACGAGCAGTTTGCCTCGTGCCTGGTGGCGCTCGATGGCCCGCTCCGGCCCGCCGGAGCGAACATGCTGGAGATCCTCTCGCAGCCGTCCGAGCAGCCGTTCCATCGCCTGTCGGTGGCCGATAGAGGCGTCGTCTGACGCGGGGAGAGGTGAACCGATCGTGGTGGTCATGAAGCCGCCCCTTTCCTGATCGAAGAATAGGGAACTGGAAGGGGGTCGGCAAGGGGCACTGATATACAGGAGTCGACTGCACGGATCGGGGCTGATCCGGGAGCCGCCAGCGGATAGGCTGGTCGGTGCAAGAAAGAGGTCCCATGAGCCGTCAGTGTTTGCAGTGTGAGAGTTTCAACGATGACGATGCCTTGCACTGCGATCAGTGCGGGGCGTCGCTCGATGCTCCGCCTCGCACACCGCTGCGGCCCCGAGCCGCGCAATTCGCACAGGCGCTGGCCGTGGGGCTGTTGGTGGGATTGGCCTGGTGGGGGATCCAGCAGAATCGGGTAGGTTTATCTGGCGCCAAGACGGCCCCACCGGGACCGGCGAAATCGGCCAGTTCGGGGACCCTTTCGGGGGAGGAGGAGGGCCGCGTCGAATCTGGCGACGACTTCCTGCTCAATGATCCCGACCTACTGGGGAGCCACTCGGGGGCCACCCCTGGGCTGCTCTGGGGCTGGGTCGTGGTGACCGACCCGACCGGGTTGACCCTTTCCCGATGGCCGGCGGTGGCGACTTCTGGCGGTTGGTTGGCGCTGCCACGGGTTTCCTTGTTGGGGGCCGAAACGGTGCGTTTCCGTGACGGGAAGCTGGGGCAGGGTGAAGTCTCGAAGGGTCGCTTCCGCCGTTCCGATGATCTCTCGTTGTGGCAACTCGATCCGATTCCGGTTCGATCGTCCTCGGTCCCTCTGGCTCGCTGGGACTCGCAATCGCCGTTGCTGCTGCTCGACTCGACGGGACAGCAGAAGGAGTGGGAACCGGCTCCCGGGCTGATTCGAAACGGCAATTTTTTGCGGGGATCGATCGACCACCCGGAGCCGGCAGTGCTGCTCCAGCAGGGCGCCATTGTCGGCTGGATTCCCGGGGCCACCCTCGAGGGAGCCTGGCTCTGGGTCGGTCCCGATCCAGATCAACTCGCTCCCTCCGCCACCCTCAAGGATTTCCAGGCCGCAGAGTTCGACGGTGGCAAGATCGCCGCCGCCCGGGCCTTGCTCGATCCCCAACTCGATGATCTGACGGCTCTCCTGCGTCTCGATGGCGCCATCGGGAAGCCAGCGCGCTTGCCCACCGAGGAGATTCCGGTGCCCTATCGCAGCAAGCCGTTGTTCGAAGCGGCTAGAGGCCGACTGCTGCGCGGCGTCAACTCGGAGGTTCCCGGGGCTTATTTCGATGCGGTGGGCGTGGATGCCTTGTTGTGGTTGGAAGGGCCCGAGTTGTGTTCCATCTGGCTGTCCCTGGCGTTGCGGGATGGGCGGGTCGATCGTCTCTCTCGAGCGGTCGAGGCGGGAGATCTGTTGTACAGGAATCGAGCCGAGGATCCTGCCTGGCAGCGAGTCTTCCAACTGTTGCCAGATCTATTCGTGACCGGGGCCGAGTCGAGCCGGAGCGATGGCCTGGGGACCGAGGCGATCGATTGGATCGTCGTCGGAAGAGCCCGATTTCCCGCCGACGACGCGCTGCGATTGCTGGATGCAGAACGGCTCCTCGATGCTCACGAACTCGATTCGTGTGAGGAGTTGCTGCAGATCGAGGTGGGGCGCAACGATCTCAAACTGCTTCGACAGGGACTGCTGGCTCGATTGAAATTGGAACGTCGCGTCGAGGGCCGGGTGCTGATCGAATTTCCAATTGGATCAGCAGTGATCGAGGCGACGGCGTGGGTCGGTGGAGTTCCGATCGCTTTCATCATCGACACCGGCGCTTCCGCCACCTCGATTCCCTCATCTGCTTTGGCGGCACTGGGAATCATCGTCGATCAGAACACCCCCAGGCGGCGCATCCGTACTGCGAGTGATGAATTCGAGGCCCCGGTGGTTGCTCTGCCGAGAGTCGATCTGGGCGGAGCGGTGGTCACTGGAATGCAAGCGACGGTACTCGATCTACCTGGGCAGCCAGATACGGGCTTGCTGGGGCTGGACTTTCTTGGCCGATTTCGCATCGATCTCGATGTCGATCGGGGCTGGTTGATCCTCGAACCGCGCTAGCGGGAATCGGGTTCGATCCAGCCGCCTGGCGGATTAGCGAGTTTGGCGGATCGATGGAAATGACCCTGCCAGGTATGGGCCATGCTCGCTCTGACTTCCATCGAGCCACTTTACGATCACTCGATCGATTTGTGCCGCAGCAGCGAGGCCGACATGGATTCTGGCATCGTTGGAGGAGCAGTAGGAGTAACTGCGGGCGACGTGGCGATGCAGGACTCGGTCTTCGCAATGAATCTCGAGTTGGGCACCGAGTGCGGTGATCCCATCAAGATCGTGAAGGGTCAGGGTGACCGAGGCGCCAAGTTTGCTCGACTGATTGACCAGTATTTGCGCCGGTCCATTGTTGTTGATGACCACGATGTCTGAATCTCCATCGTTGTCGAGGTCGCCAAAGGCGCAGCCACGTCCGGTGTATTTCGAGGCGTTGGCCATCACATTGGGTGAACTGATCTCGCGGAATCTGCCACCCCCTTCGCCGCGGAACAACTGGTCCAGTTCGGCGTAGGGGTCGTCGGTCCCGGTGGTGTCGCGGAGGCGAAGTACACGGCCATTGGCGACGAACAGATCGAGGACGCCGTCATGGTCGAAATCCTGATATCCCATGCCAAAGCCGGTCATGTCGCGGCTCACGGCGGAGAGTCCAGTCAAGATCGTGACATCGGAAAAGATTCCGGCATCGTTTCGGTACCAGGTGTTGGATTCATTGCGGATATGAGTCATGAACAGGTCAAGGTCGCCATCTTCATCGACATCTGCGGCCTGTACGCCCATCCCCGCCTCTGCGCTGCCATTGAGGTTTACGGCGCAGCCGAGGAGCACTGCAACATCTTCGAATTGTAGATGGCCGAGGTTTCGCCACATTTGATTGGGGGAGCCGTCGTTGGCGATGTAGACATCTCGCAGTCCATCATGGTCCAGATCGGCCAGCACCACTCCAAGGCCGTTGCCGTAGACCGATCGGATTCCGCACTCTGCGGAGATGTCCGTGAAAGTGCCGTCGCGGTTGTTGCGGTAGAGCAGATCATGAGCGGGAGCCTGGTAGTTGTTGGGAGAGCAGTAGTCCTCTCCGATGCCGGAGCCACACTTCAGTTCCTTGTCAGGACTCCAGGAGATGTAGCGACTGACGAACAATTCAGGGAACTGGTCTCCATCGAGATCACCGAAGGCAGCGGATGCGCAAAAGCCATCGTTACCGAGGCCAGAGATCGCGGTTCCATCTTCGAAGGTGCCGTCACCCGCATTGATGTAGAGTACATCCTTACCGACATTGCTGACGAAGAGATCGATGTCTCCATCGCGATCGATGTCGCAACAACTGGCTCCCATGCCGTATCCTTGGTCCCCGACCGCTGCGGACTCTGTCACGTCGGTGAAGTGAAGACCGCCATCATTTCGGTACAACTGGTTTGTCGGCGCTTCGCTGCGGTCTCCTGCGAGTATTCCTCCCGCCTGCACGCAGTAGATGTCGAGATCTCCGTCGCCGTCATAATCGATCAGAGCGACTCCACCGGTGACGCTTTCGGGGAGCCAGTAACGGCGCTTAGGCCCGAGCGAATGGACGAAATCGAAACCCGACTCGGCGGTGAGAACTCGAAACCATGGGGTCCGATCGGTGGCTGCCGATCGATCACTGCGTCCGGGATCGGGCTGGTCGATACAACCGGCGCCTAGCAGAAGCATCCCTATCACCAGCAGTCGGCGCACTTTCATCGTTTTCCTCCGTTAGTGGATCGGGCTTTTCGAAGTGCGTCATGAGCCTTGACCAGTTGGGGGTGCTCTCCGACTTGGGAAAATAATTTCTTGAGGCGTTGGTCCGCCTCATCGAGTTGGTCCGATCGAATCAGCGAGAAGATGAGATTGACCTGAACCGGCAGATGATCTGCATTGAGCAGCGCTGCGGCCCTGAGATGCGTTAGGGCGGTTCCGTAGGCTTGGCTGGCGAGAGCGGCTTCTCCCGCAGCGGCATGGCACTGGAAGTCGTTGGGTCGGAAACTCAGACTTCGCTCGAATGCATCGATGGCCTCGGGAAACTTTCGGAGCCGAATCGAACTCATCCCGAGCAACTTGTAGGCGCTTGGATTCTCCGAGTCGATTTCCACTGCTCTGGTGGCATGAATCTGTGCCATACCAGGGTTTTCGAGAAGCAGATGGATATCGGTCAGATTGATGAGGGTGGGGAAGTAATCGGAATCAATCTTGAAGGCGGCTTGAAGTCGAATGAGCGCCTCGGGATTTCGCTTCAACGCTCTTAGCGCCAGGGCCAGATTGTTGAGGGCGTCCTTGTCGTTCGGATTCACCGCCAAGACCTTGTGTAGCAAAATCTCGGCCCGGGCAGGATAGCCGGCATCGATGAGATCAGCGGAATGATTGATCAACATCTGTGGCGCGGCGTAAAAGTCGCTGAAGCGGCGGTGCCCTTCGTCGGGATAGATCAGCCGCTGGGCATTGAGTCCAGCCTTCAGATCGGCTGCGGCCAGATCCTGCCGACCGAGTGCGCGATAGGCCTGACCTCGAGCATTGAAAACGGCAGGTTGACCGGGTGCCCGCTGGAGAGCCTGCTTGGCGAGGTCCAGCGCTTCTTGGGGGTGACCCGAGATCAGTTCCAACTCGGACAGAGCGACCAGGGGTGCGGGGACTCCGGGAGTGAGTTGGAGTGAATCATTAAATGCACTTCGGGCAGCGTCGAGGTCGCCGTTCTCAAATCGAGCTCGCCCCAGGATGTACAGAAAGGACGCCTCGTCGGAAAAACGAGAAACCTGAGACTCGAGACGATCCAGTTCGCCTGAAGAATTGCCGACCGAATTTTTGGCGGTGTGAAGGTGAAGAGTCCAGAGCAGATTGTCGGGGTCGAGTGTCGCTGCGGCTTCAAATGCACGAACTGCAGGTTCCCACATCTCGTTGGCCTCGTACATCAAACCAAGAGTGCCGTGGTGGTCTGCGTCGCCGGGGGCAGCATCGATGAGCAGGATCTGAGGCGCGATCAGATCCTCCACCAGTGAATCGACGGTTCCTGTGGGGAGCGCCGCAGGAAGGGTCAATGATGGACCGCACCCGCAGAAGCACAACATATGAAGAAGTAGCAACCCTGGCCAGCAGGCGCGGATCTGAACGCTGCTGGAGTTCTGAACGCTGCTGGAGTTTTGAACGGTGCTGGTGTTCTGAACGGTGCTGGGGTTCTGAACGCTGCTGGAATTCTGAATGGTGCTGGGGTTCTGAATGGTGCTGGGGTTCTGAATGGTGCTGGGGTTCTGAATGGTGCTGAGTAGATGTGTCATCCGATGATCCTGTCCGCGGGGTGGGGGGGATGCCACTCTGCGGCCCAACTATAGTGGATATTGCAGTTCATGGGGAGAGATGCTTGGCGGTGGTTGAAGGACTCCAACCGAATCGCGGCGATTGAGGGCTGAACTGTGATCCTGAAACTGTGATCCTGAAACTGTGGTCGATATTCACTGTGGTCGATATTCACTGTGGTCGATATTCACTGTGGTCGATATTCACTGTGGTCGATCAAAGAGACCCCGGTCAAAAAAAGATACCCGGGAGAGCGTGAGCTCTCCCGGGTACCGCGGGTCACCATGGTTTGGCCCTCCTTCGAGGACCGCCCCTTGAATCGATCCCTGGCCTTACAGGTCGCAGTTCGGGTTGGACGGCAGTACTGGAATGTCCGATCCCGGCACGAAGAAGTAGTAAAGCACATAGACCACGTCACCGAGGTCGACGATTTCGTCGCCGTTCAGATCCGCCACCTGGTAGCAGTTGTAACTGCCGCCACCGTAGAGGTAGGTGAGAACGGTGACCACGTCCGCCGCATCGGAGTTGAGGTCATTGTTGGCGTCGCCGATCAGCAGGATCGTCAACGTGTCGCCGGTGGCAGTGTCGCTGCCGACGATGTTGTTGACCGTTACTGAAGGTGTTGCCAAGAAGCCAGTTGCACCGGGGACCAGCGCAATCGCGTAGACGTGCGGAAGCGAACTGCCAAGGGCAGCAGTTTCGGTCGGTGAACCGTCACCCCAGTCGACCGTGATGGTCGCCGTTTCATCTCCACCGTTATCGGAGGAGTCGGTCAAGGTCACCGGACGGAAGTTGATGCTGAACTCGGAGTAGCCGCTGAGCACGAAGTTCGCCGTTGGATCGACGGCATCTGGAGTATTCGTGATGGTCATGTTGGTGACACCTTGGCCGCCGTTCCATCCATCGACACGAATCAGGTACTCGGTACCGGCCGTGGCCGCGAACTCCAGGTCGGAGTAGTACGATTGACAACCAGTCAGGATCGTGGCGTCACCACTACAGGCGATCTGCTCCGCAATCGTGAGGGCAGCACAGTCTCCCAGGTGGACCGAAAGGTCGGTGTCGAAGCCATCAATGTCACAGGTGTGAACGTTGACCGTGCCATCAATAGCCGCGGTGTAGCTGTACCACATGTCCGCTCCACCTTGCGTCATGCCGCTGTCACACTGGGCAGTGTCGATTACGGTACCACTGTCGGTCGCGAGGGTAGTGTCCACCACGGTGACTCCATCGGTCACGACAAGGGCGTCACATGGATTGTCACCGACAGGTGAGAAGCTCAATTCCAAGTTGGTCGCACCCTGATCCGCGGCACTCCAGCCACCAGTACGGAGGTAGTAGGTGGTTCCGGCGGTCACAGGAGCCGAGTACTCGGAGTACCACGCCTGGCATGTTCCACCCGCTCCAGAACCGTCACCAGCATCACCACTACAGGCAATCTGGGTCAAGGCTCCACAACTACCAGTGCTGAGACTGATGTCGGTGTCGTAACCTCCCGTGTCACAGGTGCTCACCGTCAAGGTTCCGTCGGTATCGGCGGTCCAGACATGCCAGACATCTGCGGCCATGGCACCACCACCACAAGGGGCGGGGTCCCAAGGATCGGCACTGTCAGTGGCACTGACGTTGTAGGCCGAGTTGGAGCCGAGGACTGCGGGGAAGGCCGTATCGCACTCGTCATTTTCAGGCGGTGCAAGACAACTGTTGGCTGCACCCGGAGTATCGGTTCCTGCAGCCGGGTCGAAGTCCGCGACGTTCCACTCACCGTTACAGATCTCCACGTGACCCGGGGCGAATGGGCCGTCGGGTCCAGCAGTGGTGGAACTGTAGACCAGTTCGCCGCCGCTGGTGTTGCCGGTTACGGGGTCAATCTCGTTCTCGAGCAGAGCGACTCCATCGACCACCTCGGACCATGGTTCGACGTCAAGAACGCCGTCGTCATCGGTGTCGAGGTCATCGCCAGAGGCTCCGGTGAAGTCCCGGACCAGCAGGTGAGTCGTGTTATCACTGTTCTCGAAGCCCAAAGTTGTGACCATGTCCGGGGTCGCGAGGGTCATTGAAGACTCACCGGCCACCCAGAATCCGCTTCCACCCATCGCCTGACCGGTCAGGTCAGTGACCGATTCGATGGTTCCACTGCCACCGGTGCCGTCACCGATGACGATGTAACTGAGTCCATCGAGCGCCTGAGCAAATCCGGCCAACTCGAAGTACTCGTCGTTGTCACCGCCGGGTTGATCGGTCCGGATCTCGTGGATGGTCGGAGGAGGAGGAGTGCTGGTGATATTGAGGGTTCCTGGACCTTGATCCGAAGCTCCCCAGCCACCGACTCGGATGATGACGCTGTCACCGGCGAGCACTGTTCCGATGTCAATCCTCGAGTCGAAACCTTGGCAGCCGGACGCAGTGTTTGAATCGCCGTCACAGGCCAGCAGGGTCAAGCTACCGCAACCGCCGGAATAGGCCGAGACGTCGGTGTCGAAGCTCGCAGGATCACAGGTGTCAATCACTACGTTTCCAGAGACGGTGGCGGTGTAGAGGTACCACCCGTCACTGGCGTTGGCGCCGAAGGAACTGGTGCAACCTGTCGGAGCGTCCTCGAGGCTATCGGTGAAGCCGGTGGTGTCGAAGGCGTTGGCACCTTCAGTCACGGCGATGGCCGAGCTGCACTCGTCGCCAGCGATCGGGCAGGGACCGGCGCCCTGGTCATCGATTCCAAGATCGATGATGGACTTCGAGCCCGGGAAACCGATGGCACCCACCGGAGTGAAGTCCGGCAATCCACAGGGAGCGGAAGCGAGGTAACTGTCAGCGGTCTCGCCGAGAGCGACACCTGTGCGGAATAGATCCGCAGTTCCGGCGACGTGAACCGCTACGACCACAGTCTGGCAACCTTGCAGTGCCACCGGCGTCGCCAGGATATGGGTCTGGTAGGTACCCGCCATGGAATCCATCACGGTGAAACTCTCGCTGCTCAGCAGGGTGCAGTCGGCAAAGTTTGCAGCACCACCACTGGAGTCGAGGTAAATCTCAAGATCAATCGTTTGACCCGCAACAGGATCGACCGCAACCGCTTGCTGGATTGCGAAGGAGATGCTGGTCACGCGCATACCGTTGGGGCAGTTGAGACTACTGGAGTCATAACTACGCGCCCAGTAGACCTCAAATCCGGCACAACTGACCGATCCACCCGCTTCGGGGATGGTCTGAGCCGTCTGCGAGAGAGCCGTTGGACAGCCAGCGCAAGACGGGTCGGTGTCGCAATCGGGATCGTCACAGTCGAACAGTCCGTCTCCGTCGTTATCGATGGAGTCGGTGCAGTTTCCTGCTTCGACGCACTGAGGTGCAGTGGCGCAATCGGAATCTGCACAGTCTGCATCTCCGTCGCCGTCTTCGTCACCCGGGGTGTTGCAATCTTCCGCGGCGAGCGGCGTGAAAGTGATGTTACAGGTACCTGGACCCGAATCGCTAGCTCCCCAGCCACCGATGTTGATGAGATAGGTGACTCCTCCGGTGAGGACCAACCCGTTCAGGGCAGAGTCAAACCCCTGACAACCCGTCGCCGTTCCACCGTCGCCGTCACAGGCGACCAGAATCGGAGCACTGCAATCGCCTTCGTAGACCGCAAGATCGGTGTCGTGACTGGCTGGATCACAGGTGTTGATATCCACCAAGCCATCCGCTGCTGGAGTGTAGGTGTACCAACCGTCGGCGGCATTGTTTCCGTAGGAGCTGGTGCATCCAGTCGGAGCCGTGCCGGTTCCGGGGTAGCCGGTGGTGTCGAAGGCGTTGGCGCCATCGACCATCGCAATGGCTCCTTCACAACTTGCAGGAGTGACCAGCGAGACATCGAGGGTTCCGGTTCCACCGGGTCCTGCCCAGCCGCCGAGCTGCACCATGTAAGTGGTGCCGCCGGTGACGGCAAGGGAAACCTCAGACATGTAGCCAGAGGCTCCACAACCATCGTCATTACTGACGAGACAGGCTCCATTGGCATTGGCGCAGCTGTCGTAAACGATCAGCACGCTGTCGCCGTCGGTTCCGGTTTGTCCGCAGGTGGAGAGGGTCGCGGTGCCCGTTCCAGAAGCGGTGTAGGCGAACCAGGTGTCATTCCCCATGTCCACATCACAAGCGGCAGTTCCGCTGGTGGTACCGGCACTGGTGTCGTAGGCGTGAGCCCCTTCACCGATCGCCGCTGCTCCGCAGCAGGCATCTGTGGTGCAAGGCACCAGGCCGATGGAGAGATCGCCGGTTCCGCCGGGTCCTTGCCAGCCGCCAAGCTGGATCAGGTAGGTGTTGCCGGCCTCGACGCCGATGGACACACTGGACATGTAGCCGGAGGCTCCACAGCCGTCATCGGAACTGGCGATGCAGGCCCCTCCTGCAGTCGGGCAGCCGGCGGCGCCGTCATAGACGATCAGCACGCTGTCGGTGTCGGTTCCGGTCTGTAAGCAGGTGTCAATGGTGGCGACACCATTGGCACTGGGTGAGTAAAGGAACCAGTGGTCGTTCGACATATCGCTATCACAGTCGGTCGGACCGTCGGTAGATCCGGCGCTGGTGTCGTAGGCGTGAACGCCTTCACCGACCGGGTAGGCTCCGCTGCAATCGTCGTTGCTGCAGTCGATGCTTCCCGCACAGTCGCTGTCGTCACAGTCGGTCAGGCCATCGCAGTCATCGTCGATGCCGTCGGCACAGTTGCCTTCCGCAGCAGAGACCAGCGAGACATCAAGGGTTCCGGTTCCACCGGGTCCTTGCCAGCCGCCGAGTTGCACCATGTAGGTGGTACCGGCGGTGACGGCAAGGGTGACCGTGGACATGAAGTTCGAGGCTCCACAAGCATCGTCACTGCTGACGAGACAGGTTCCATTGGCATTGGCGCAGCTGTCGTAAACGATCAGCACGCTGTCGGAGTCGGTTCCGGTTTGTCCGCAGGTGGAAAGGGTGGCATCTCCATTGCAACTGGCGGTGTAGGCGAACCAGGTGTCATTCCCCATGTCACCATCACAAGTGGCGGCGCCACTGGTGGTACCGGCGCTGGTGTCGTAAGCGTGGGCGCCTTCACCAATGGCAACGGCTCCACAACAGACGTCGGCATCGCCGACCAGCGAGACATCGAGGGTTCCGGTTCCACCGGGTCCTTGCCAGCCGCCGAGTTGCACCATGTAGGTGG
>JAPKAM010000179.1 GCA_028825265.1 Planctomycetota bacterium | reverse complement strand
TCGTGAGTGGAATTCGTGAGTGGAATTCGTGAGTGAAATCGACCCGGGTCGAAATCGAACCGGGTCCTGTGGCGGGTGTGGGGGCTCATCGAGACAGGGGATGGAGCGGGATGTCAGGCTGGATCTCAGAACTCGGGTCATTTCTCGTCCGTAGCGCCGAGACCACCGGTTACGGTCTGATGCTGCTGGCCAAGACCATCATCCATCTGCCCCACCTCTTTACCCGACGCCGCATCCGCGACACTCTCGATCTCAGTTACACCTACTGCACCGGCTCATTCACAGTCACAGCGGTGGTCGCGCTTTTCACAGGAATGATTCTCGCACTCAATAGTGGTCTCTCCCTGCAGGAGATGGGCCAGGAGGGGCTGATCGGCAGAATCGTCGCCGTCTCCCTGATCCGCGAAATGGGCCCCTTCATGACCGCGCTGATCCTGACCGCCAGTATCGGTAGTGGAATCGCCGCAGAACTGGGAACCATGAAGGTCTCCGATGAAATCGACGCCCTTAGGATCATGTCGATCTCCCCGGTGCGATTTCTGATCCTGCCGCGAATCGTGGCCCTGACTCTGGTGACCCCCGTGCTGACCATCTTTGCCGGTCTCATCGGAATCCTTGGAGGCATGTTTGTCGCTTACTTCCAGCTGGGGGTTGGTTGGATGGCATTTCGAAATGATGGACTGGAGTTCCTCACCCAGAAGGATGTGTTCACCGGTCTGTTCAAATCGGTGGTCTTCGGGATCACCATCGCCACCGTCGGCTGCACCCAGGGATTGTTGACTCGTGGCGGAGCGACCGGGGTCGGTCAGGCGGCGCGAAGAGCGGTGGTTGTGACCTTCTTGCTCATCATCATCATGGGTTACTACATCACCTGGGGAGTGCTGACATGATTCGCCTCACCGATGTCCACAAGAAACTGGGTGGTAGAAAGATCCTAGACGGTCTTTCTCTGGAGGTCGAAAAGGGTGAAACCCTGGTCATACTCGGTCGATCAGGTACCGGCAAGAGCGTGACCCTGCGACATGTCATCGGCTTGTTGACCCCTGACTCCGGGCAGATCGAGGTACTCGGAGAAGAGATCTCAGAGCACCGCCCTGAGGTTCTCAGGATTGTACGACGCAGGATCGGCTACCTTTTTCAAGAGGGAGCATTGCTCGATTGGCTCAACCTTTCCGACAACATCGGACTGCCCCTGCGAGAACGCAAAGAACACAGTGAGAAGGAAATTTGCGAACGGATTGAAGAAGTTCTGGTCGATGTCGAACTAGACGGACATGCTCTAAAATTCCCGTCCGAAATCTCAGGTGGAATGAGAAAACGAGCCGGCCTCGCTCGTGCACTCGTCTGTCATCCGGAGATTATGCTCCATGACGAACCCACTTCCGGTCTCGATCCGATCTCATCCAGTGTCATCAATGGACTGATCCTAAAACTCAAGGAAATGGGCATCACACAGATGGTGGTCACCCATGACATGAGCTCTGCTTTCGAAGTCGCAGATCGCATCGCACTGCTGCATCAGGGTACCGTTCGTGCACTGGGAACTTCAGATGAAATTCGCCAGTCGACCGACCCTGCAGTTCAGCAATTCATCCACGGACATGTGGATGGTCCACTAGCGAGAGAGATCCGGGAAGATCCCGCTTCCTCCAATCACAATGAAAGTGAGAAATCATGACCAGGGATTTCATAGTCGGAATCATCTTCATCCTCTCACTGGTGTTCTTAGGAGCCCTGACCATCCTGGTGCGGGGAGTTCCATCGGGGCCCACTGATCTGGTCCTAGATGTCGGATTCGAGGACGTGTCTGGATTAAAACCTGGTGAATCGGTGAGGATTCGAGGCCTGCGCGCGGGCGCTGTGGAGCAGATCACACTCGAGGAGTCACGCGGACTCGCCGTGGCTAGGATTCGTCTCTGGGAAGCGCTTTCTCCCCGCGATGGGTACAGTTTCAAGGTGATGGCCGCCAGCGCCCTGGGTGGATCCTACCTGAAATACATCCCCGGAGCGGGCGAACTCGTCGACACCAAAAACCTGATCGGAACCGCTAGCGGTGACCTGTTCGGCGAAGTGGGATCGATGCTGGCCGAGAATCGAGTGGCCATCAAGAAGAGCCTCGACAACCTCCATCAACTGCTGGATCGGTTGAAGGCGGGTGACGGTGTGGTGGGTGCCCTGATCAGTGATAACAAGATCCAGCAACAGATGAAGGACCTGATCGACCACTCCCTCTCGATCACCAAGGGCCTGGAAGAGGGGCGCGGCATCGTAGGCTCCCTGCTGAAGCAGGATTCACCACAACAACTCCAGTTCAACAAACTGCTTTCGACGCTCCTGAGTGATTATCTTCAGTTCTCGGAGGGGCCAGGAATGGCTCTCAAGGATCCGGAAAACCTGGTGAAGGTGAATGACATCATTGCGCACATCGATCAGTTGACCTCTGCCTTGGCGGGAACCGATGGACTCGCAGGTCGATTCATCAACGATGAGGCGCTGGTTCAGAGTTGGCTCGACATCACCACCGACTTGAGAAGTGCAGCGGCTCAGTTGGGCCCAGCGGGACAGGGGGCGTTAAGCGAACTCCTTCATGATGAACACCTGCGAGAAAAATTAAAAACCGCCATCACCTCGATTGCCAGCATCAGTGAAGCGATCGAGAAGGGGCCCGGCACCCTGCATAGCTTGATCAACAACCCGGAATTGTATCTGGAAGCGCGAGAGACCCTGACCTTGCTCCGAGATTCCACCGAGGACCTGCGTGAACAGGAACCGGTCACCGCTTTCTTTAGCATACTGTTTGCGCCGTTTTAAGAGGA
>JAPKAM010000080.1 GCA_028825265.1 Planctomycetota bacterium | reverse complement strand
CACCTCTTCTCCGGTGGTAGTGCCAGTTGTCTCAATGCTCTCGATGCCAACGACGACGGCGGTAACGATGTCGCAGATGCGATCAGCCTGCTCACCTACCTGTTTGGCGGAGGAGCGGCGCCGACCGCTCCGGTGGTCTGCGGTCAGGATCCGACTCCGGGCCCACTCGACTGCGGAGGATTTTCTGCTTGTCCCTGAGGAGATGCTATTGGCTGTCGCTTTCGCTGTTTGTAGCGGCGTGGGCTGGTTGTCAGCAGGGTGAGATGAGAGTGGGTTCAGTCCGGCAATTGGATTGTTCCGGTTGCCTCGAGGCGTTGCCGATCAACGGCTGGTGTTCGGCCTGTCAACACGGCTTGGTGGCAGGCCTGGTGATTCCGTCCCTCGAGTTCCATCAAATCCTCGATGCCCATGGACATGATGTCGAGATCGATACGCTGCAATGTGGTCTGTGTCTCCTTGTTGCCCCTGAAGATGAGTTCTGTACTCGCTGTCGGAATGGGTTTGTTGCAGGACAGTTGTACTTCTCCGAGTTGACCTGGTCGCTGGCACTCGGGGTTCACGATGACTCCGGCGGAGATTGCTCAGGTTGCAAGTTGGTGGTGGGTGAGGTGGGTCAGTGCCAGAGCTGCGGCACACTCTGGGTCGGATCGGTTCGATTTGATTCGAAGGAGGCGGCCTCCAGAGCCGCACAGCAGTACCGCAGGCTGGTCGAGGCGCTGACCCGGCTCGAGTGCTGTGAGGAGTGTGCCATCGCAGGTTTCTTCGGTGCACGCTGTAGAACTTGCCATCGAGGCCCGATACCAGACCCCTTCAATTAGCCGATTCTGATCTGAATTTGGCGATTCCTGAAAATATTGAACTATTTGAGGATTTTCTGTCCGGTCTCGGTCTGGAACCGGATCTGTGGTTAGGGAAGGGGGGACGCCGAAGGCGGGCTGGCGATCCTCCCGACCCTGATTGAAAAACCTGAACACCTCCTCACCGGAGCCTCTGGGCTTGTCGCCCAGGGGCTCCGCGTCTTTTTCATCCAGCTCATCCATCTCATCGAACTGATTGGGATGATCGAATCTCATCGGGTGTTGTGGTTCGATGTCGGGCTGGGGTCAGACCAGTGACTGGGCTTTCACCCGGCTGCCATCGGTGCGACCGATGCGAGCATCGGAATCGAGCGGCACTAGCCGCTGGCCAGCACCGGGCGAATCTCGCCGCGGTCGACCCCTCTCTGAAAAATCATCGGGTAGTCATCCTGGATCCAGCGGCGCAGGTCGGTCGGTTGCTGCTCTTGCAACAGGAGGCGGAATCGGTGAGGTCCCTGATGTTTCCCGGGGCGGTGGCCAAAGGGAATCCAGCGTAACTGTTGCCACGCCACATCGATGGGTTCTTCCCGCACCAGGTGTCGGTACAGCGACGAGCCAAAGCCAGTCTTGTCCTTACCTCGCTTGCAGTAGAGAAGAAGAGGACGAGGTGCGTGGTCGAGAAGTTGGATGAATCGAATCAACGGCTCGGGATGAGGGAGATCGGAGGAGCGTAGGTGGAGGTTGTGGTATTCGACACCGAGAGACTCGAAATCGATGGTGCCGGTCGCTTGGTCGCAGCGAGGGCCCCTGCGCAGATCGATTGCAGTCCGGATCTTTAATCGGGCCAGCATTCGGCAGAAGGAGCGATCGGAACTGGACCCTCTTGCGACACGCCAGGCGTGAGGAGGGTCGAGAGGATGCAGGTTGGATTGCATCCAGTGACTCCAGATTCCTTTCAAGGCGTTCGTCATCGCAGTTCCCTTCTGATGATCGAGGCAGACGGGCAAGGTTGCGCCCCGATTCCTCGGGTATGATCTTGGCAATTCCAATGACATTCGGAAAGAGGATCTGATGAACTCCGTGTTTTCCACCTTGTTGCTGTGTGTCACCCTCTGTGGCGACGCCACCGTACCAGCGGACGAGATTGGATCTGCAACGGTCGCACCAACACCCGACCTGAAGATCCACAAGGTGCCCGATTCTCTGGCGGATTTTCAGCAACAATTCAGCCAGTACACCGCCGTATTTGGTGTTCATGTCCTCGCCACCGGCGCGGTTCCCACTGAAAAGGTCAGACATGTGGCCGCGGTGCTGGCGGAGTACCTCGACAACGATGAGGACGGTGTGGCGGACGATCCCAAGGTCGTGGAGGCGATGGCGGGTCGACAGATGGGAATGATATTATTTTCCAGTGAGCGAGAGATGGAACGACTCGACCGATCTGGCATAAATCAGTTGGGATATCATCATCTCCAGGGTCAGTTTGCCGAGGAGACGAAACCACGCGGCGAATTCGATGCGACCATCGAGGAGGTCCTGCACCTGGTGACGACCGGATATGCCGAGGCGTATCCGCGTATTTTTGGTCCCAGGCCCGGTACCGAACTGGGCGATTGTCTCGATCGTGCGAGAGGTGGACGATTCGGATCGGTTCCTCGGCGATACCCGGAGAAGGCCTGGTTTCATTACGATGATCGATCCTGCGATTACTCCTGCATGGCGGTCGAGTACCTGTACTGGGCACTGACTTCGCTGCTGGGAGCGCAGGCGGATGCCGATCGGGCTCGCCAGATCTCCAACGAGTGGCAGTTGCCTACAGCAGCACTGGTACGAGAAAAAGATCCCTGGATCACTGCGCTGCTGGAGGATCCCAGATACCACTGGGCCACTCAGCTTCCCGATGGCCGCTATGCTCCGGTCGATTCAGCCGCCAAAAAACCGCAGCATGATGAAGGGGAGTCACGTCGATGAGCGGTCCAGTCGCACTGGTGACCGGTGCCAGTTCTGGTATTGGTCTGTGCTTTGCACAGCAACTGGCGCAGCAAGGTTACGATCTGGTGCTGGTAGCCAGACGAGTGGAACGTCTCGAGAAGATCGCCGCCGACCTGACGCAGAAACACTCCATCGACTGTCGCGTTGAAGGTCGGGATCTGGCCGATCCGCGGGCCGTTTCAGAGCTGGTCGCTGATCTCGAACGGGACTCGGTCGAGGTCGAGGTCCTGATCAACAACGCCGGGTACGGGCTTTCGGGGGCTTACCTATCCCAGCCGTGGGAGCAGCACGAGCAGTTCATCCGGGTCCTTCTGACTGCAGTGTGCGAACTGACCCACCGTTTACTTCCAGGGATGAAGCAGCGAGGAAAAGGGCGCATCATCCAGGTCTCTTCGGTGGCCGGTTTCTTGCCGGGAACCGCAGGCCACACTCTTTACGGAGCCGTCAAGGCGGCATTGAACCTGTTTAGCGAATGTCTTGCGCTGGAGTGTCAGGGCAGTGGAGTTCATGTCACATCGCTCTGCCCCGGTTTCACCTACACCGAGTTTCACGATGTGACCGGGACCCGGGAGAAGATGTCGAAGATGCCCGGCTTCTTGTGGCTGCAGGCGGACCGGGTGGCGCGAGAAGCGTTGAAAGCTTGTGACAAGGGAAAGATCTACTGCGTGCCAGGACTGGTCTACAAGAGTGTGCTCTTCATCCTGTGGTTAATCCCTGCCCCACTACGACGCTGGCTGGTGGCGAGGCAGGGGTCTTCCTATCGCGACTCATCGGAGACGCCGGTGAAGACTCCCTGACTCACCGGGGGCAGTGGTCAGCGATTCATCAACTCGTCACAGTGTTGAGCACGGCGTCGAAGTTGGGCAGGTCCGCGACCTCTGTTACGTATTCGACGTGAGAAATTACACCAGAAGCATCGACGACGAAAACGGCTCTGGCGAGGCGGCCTTCGAGCGGGCCATTGGCAACATGAACCCCATATGCGACTCCAAAGGCCGTAGAGTGATGGCAACTGAGAGTCGTGACATTTTCAATGCCCTCCGCTCCACACCAGTTTTTCTGAGTCAAGGGTAGGTCGACACTGACCACCAACACCTCGACTCCATCCTTGTCGCCGATCTCATCATTGAACCGTTTCGTTTCTTGCTGACATACCGATGTGTCGAGAGATGGAACGGTCGCGATAATACGAACTTTATCGCTGAAGGAAGAAAGCGAAACTTCCTTGAGGTCGGAATTGAGAAGCGAGAAATCTGGCGCCGTATCACCAACGGAAAGTTGCAGACCCGTCACATCGAAGGGGGCGCCTTTGAGGGTGATCGCTGCAGTTCTGGTTTCAGACATGATGCTCCTATTTTGATCAGGGACTAGTTACGAATACCGTTGGATACTCTCAGGGTACAGTGAAGTTGAATCAAGCGACATGATTCATGAAATGGAACTTTGGCCACTCATCTAGCCGAATTCGACGAGCCAAACTCGACGATTCAAACTCGGCGATCCAGATGTGACATCCATAAGTCACATCCATAAGTCATATCGAGAAGTGGCGGCATCGAGGGGATCGATGTTCGTGACGAGACACGTCATAAACCAGTCCGCCGGAAGGTGTCAAACAGGCTACTGATTTAATTACTTCTCTTTCTGGGAGTCATCAGGCTGCTGGGGATCAGGGGTCCGATTCAACGGCTGGATTCTAAGTTTTCGAAACGCAACAGCATCCCCGTGTCCCAGAAATCCGATGTGGCCCGAACTTCTTTTTAGCCCAGGGTGGTCACGGCCATCGATGGTTCCTCCGAGGCTAACGGCATCCAGATCGGCGTCGATGATGACCTGTCCATTGAGGATGATTCTCACCTGACGTCCATCGCAACGAACCTCTTGCTGGTTCCATTCGCCGACCGGTTTTTGAAAACCACGCCGGGCCGGAATCACCCCATAGATACTGCCGTGATATTGATAGGGTTTAAGATTGGCCCATTTTTCGGCAGAGTTGTCGAGAATCTGTGCTTCCATTCCGGCGTAGGCTGCGTCACCCGATGAAGGAGCCCTCAGGCCGAGCCCGTTATTCGATCCGGGCCATAATTTGAACTCAAATCTGACAATGAAGTCATCGAATTCTTCCTGGGTATAAATGTTTCCACCGTTGCCGGCGGTGCAGAGTATTTCTCCTGCCGAAAACTGGTAACCATCGGTGTTTCCGATCCAACCTTTTGAACTGGCTCCGTCGAAGAGGGACCTCCAGGAGCCGACCTGTTGGCGAAGTCGAGTGGCGACGATCCTTCGTTTTTCTGGCACTCCGGGTGTCAACAAAAGTGCATCGAGCAGGTTGCGGGCATAGATCTCATGTTGATTCGCATCCAGGCGCAGAGCCAGTTCGAGGACCCGTTGTGAGTGGCTTCCCTTCTGTTGCGGTTCCGCGGCGAGTAGTCGATCGATGGCCGGTTTCATCGCGCTCTCGGCACCTAGTGCGACCAGGGCATCGAGTGCGGCAATTTTCACTCGATCGTCGGGATCGAGGAGTCCGCTCTCCAGTACTCCGATCAGTTCTGGGGATGGAATCCGCAATGACAGCGCCACTGCGATGGCAGGTTTCCACCGAGTGGGAGCATCCTGCATCAGTGAGATGAGAGCTTTTAGAGCCGCCGGACCTGAAATCGATCCAAGCGATCGGATCGTCTCATCTGACCATTGTTGATCGGCAACGACCGATCCGCGTAGGACATCGACGGCGACGCTATTTCCGAGTGAACCTAGCATCCGAGCCAGAAATCTCGAGACGCCATCGATAGAGCTGGCGGAGAATTGCTTGGCGAGGATGGTCCCGAACTGACGGCTCTTTTCTTCTCTACCGGGGGCAGCGGCGAGCATCACCAGGCCGTGAATTGCGGAGCGTGCTGACACATCTGAGTTCAACAGTAATTGCCATTCTTGAGCAGTTCCTCGAGTCGCGGTGCGATCGACCACCTGAGCGAGAACCGCCACGATCAACTTTCCTTCGCTGGCGAGAGTTTCGTCCAAGATGCTTCCCTTGTCGGCGGAGTCGTTTCCGCTCAATCGGGAGATGAGTTGGCTGGCCACGTTTGGGTCGGGGATCGTGTGCTGAAATCCAACCACAGGATGGAGAGGAAAGAAGATCGAGGTCAGCAGTATCAGGTGAGAAATCCAGCGCATCGTTTCTCCAGATCTAACTCAGAGTGAAAGTGAGGGGATTCAAATCAACCGGGTTATTGCGGTGTTTCCGGCTCCATTCGGGCTTCGCGCATGTGCGAGAAACATCGTCAATATACATCGAGCCGCTGAACCCGGTACATGAAGAGTTGCTGATTCCTGGTTTCAGCGTCGAGTGGACCGGCGCTACGATTTTCAGGGCGAGGATGTGTCGATGGGTGGCATCGGGTGGTTTCCGGTATCGGTGATCACTCCGGCTGCGGCGCCCTGGACTTCGATGGTGAGGTCCTGATGTTCCTTGGCCATCATATGCAGTCGCCAGTGTCCCCCTTCGATACCGGTGATGCAAAATCGACCTTCCTCATCGGTTCGGATGGAAATATTTTTTCCCAGCGTTAAGTACCCACCTCGACCGTCGGCAAAATTGATGTAAGTTTCAGGCTGGTTGGATTGTTGTGCTTCTTCCCCTGGTCGAGATCGGGTAACGCGGGCCCCGACGATCGGCCGGCCGTGTTCATCGAGTATTCGACCGATGATGGTGGCTGCGGTTTCTAGAGCCACCACCACCTGTGTCGTCTGTCCTAACTCGACCTGGACCCGTTCGCTGGTGGTGATGTAACCGGTCGACTCAAAGATCAGTTCGTATTCGAGTTGTTCAAGTCCCTCGATGTCGAAGAACCCTTCCGGATCGCTGAACTCAAATCCAGTTTTGCCACCGAAGAAAAATCCATTTCCGACCTCTGGCATGCCATGTTTAAGGAGGAAGAGGGTGATCGGTTTTCCAGTGAGGGCATCGACGACTTTGCCCTCGATTCTTCCCGCATCGAGAACCACCAGCGTCACATCCGTCGATCCTGATTCCGCTATTGGCGCATCACTGACCACCCACGGTTGCCCTGCGGCGACACCGATGCTGAAAAATCCTCTCGATGGAAGTTCGGCGCTGAAAAAGCCTTGATGGTTACTGGTGGTAAAGATGCCTCCTCGAGATCCCCCACCAAAAAGTGCCCACAGATCCTTCTCTCCAGAGATTTGTTTTGACAGTTCGATCCGTACTCCTGATATCGGGACACTTCGATCGTCGATGACGAATCCTTCGATGGAGACCATAGGATTTAGATGCAGGACCAGGCCATCGATGGGTGATTGAACATCGAGTTCGATGGGATCAGCGGAATGGAAGCCTGGGGCTGTCGCATCCAGGTCGAAGAACCCGCCTTTTTCAAGTTTCAGGATGAACTGTCCATCCTTGTCAGAAGTGCAGGTACTCGTATTCTCTTTCTGCCGATCGGTCAGTTGGATGCCTTGATCGGAAAAGGTCAAACTGAACGCCGATTGTGGCTCCGTTGCCGCTGCTAGATTTTTCAATCGTACCTGTGCTCCTGCAACCGGAGAGCCGCTCGGTGAAAGGACCAAGCCACGCAGCTGGATTCCCGAAGATAGCACTAAGTTGCCGACATCCTGGCCTCCTGCGTGATAGGTGGTCGATTCCAGCTGAAGGGGCAGGTAGTCACGGTGTTCGACCTGGAGGCGCACGGGTCGATCGGTGGCGACCGGATCGATCTCAAATTCTCCATCCGGACCTGTGACTCTGCGATGGAGAGTGGCCATGGCCGTTGCCAGTGACCAGTGGTTTCTTTGATCTTGGTGATCATAGCGGCTAAAGAAATGTTGGTTGTTGTCGAGCAGCGACACTACTGCATCTGGGATCGGTCGTTGGCTCGAGTCGACCACTCTGCCACGGAGAATTGCCGCAGGATGGAGAACGATTTCGATCGGGGAATTCTGTCCGTGAGAAATCTCGATCTGGCGCGAGTAGGGTGTGAATCGATGATCATCGATGGCGACGACAACCACGGTTCCGATGGATTTGGGAAAGAGAGTTTGGCTTGCCGATGATGGATTGGGTCCGGTCGAGAAACACGCCACTTGAGTCCTGACCGGTTCGCCCTCCTCGACCTCGTAGAGACAAACGGAACCCTCATATGAAACGATCGGCCGGCCATCGATATCGATCAGTCGTACCGGGAGTTCGATCGATTGGTGCAGTGTCAGAATGACATCCAAGGTTCCGGGTGGCAGGTTTTGGCTGTCCGATTTCCGGTAGCCGCCATGAGCATCTCCATGACCTGCTTGGATACTACAGGGCCCATGGGGGATTCCTTCCAGCAGGAAATGTCCATCGACATCGGTGCTAGTGGTCGGCCACAGTAGGTCGGACGGGTCTGGACGATTGCCGGAGAAGAAGAATCCCGCTTCAGATCGATTGGAATCGGCCATCGCTGTAGTGATGGATGCATTCTGAACCGGGTTTCCTTGCCGATCGATGACGAGGCCTTCAACCCATCGGCCTTCCTGTAGGTGGATCTCCAGTGTCGGCTCGACTCCCTGGACCGCTCGCACCGCTTCGATGCGTTGGCCGACCCACAGATTGCGATGGGAATTACCAGGAGAATGGGCTCGAGCAAGGAGGTGACCGACATAGTCTTTTTGCACTTGGATGATGAAAACACCGTTTCCATCACAGGCTCCGAGACTGGACAGTTCGATATTGACGTGGCTCGGAGGAGGATCGAGTTCGGCGAAGCCATTCGTCACGGGTTGTCCATCGGGCCCGAAGATGCGACCTGCGATGGACCACTCGATGGCGGGTTGAATTGTCGGCGCGGAATCGATCCCATCGTCGACGATGGGGGTGATTTGTTGCTGGTCGATATTTTGGATGGCAGAAGGTGCTGAAACTTCGGCCTTCGGTTCTGGCGAGTCGATTTGTGGGACTGATGAGTTTTCGAACTGGCTGAACAGGACCCAGATCAGCAGCAATGTGATGGGAATCGAGATCATGATGCGTTTCATGTCAACGGCTCCAGTTCATTTCAGTCTTCATTGCTTCGGCGAGCGACTGCGCGCCGAACCGCTTCATCCGCGATGACCGCAAGCAAGATGATGCCACCGATGACAGCGAACTCGATGGAATCTGGGATCTCATCGATCAATACGATGGCGTTACGCAAAACTTGTACGAGTGTCGCACCGATCAATACCCCGATGACTGTACCCTCGCCACCCCGTAGAGAACAGCCGCCCAGGACTGCAGCAGCGATGGCGTACAACTCATAAAAGTTGCCGAAGTTTGAGGGCTGTGCTGACCCGGTGTCGAGGACAAACAACAATCCTCCGAGGCCAGCCAGTAAGCCACATAGGGCGTAGGCACCGATCTTGACCCGATTCACGTCGATGCCGCAGTGGCGTGCGGCGGTCTCGTTACTGCCGATGGCCAGCAGATGGCGACCCCAAATCGTTCGTCGCAAGCCGAAACTTGTGACCAGCGCGACTACGGCCAGGATCAGTAGCGGCGCCGGAAGTCCAAAACTATCGGTGATGGGAATCCGTCCGGTGCCTAGGGATCGCAGTTCCGATCCTGAAGTTCCAAATCCCACGGTGCTATCTGCGAGGATGCCACGGGTGATTCCGCGGTAGACGAAGAGGCCACACAGAGTGACCAGGAACGGCTGTAACTTGAGACGCGTGACCAGGAATCCATGAGTGAGGCCGAGTCCTGTGGCGAGCACCAATAGGCTGGGAACCACAATCCAGGGCGAAATTCCGATCACTGTGATCAACCACGGAGTCAGGCAGCCGATCAGGCAAATCACGGAGCCGATGGAGAGATCAATACCTCCGGTGATGATCACCAGCGAAGCGCCGATCCCGATGATGCCAAATAGAGCACTTCGTCGCAGCAGATTTTCGATGTTGTAGGAACTGAGAAAGGCGGGGCTGATGATGGCCGTGACGAGGGCCACCGTCACGAGTACGGAGAAGATACCGAGAACTTTTTTCATCGTAGTTCTCCTCCGGTCGCCAGGGCCAGGATCTGTTCTTCGGTACTCTCGCTTGTGGTGAGGATACCTGTGATTTTTCCCTCATGCATCACGACGATTTTGTGCGACAAAGAAAGTACTTCTTCCATCTCGCTCGATGCGAACAAGATGGAAACTCCCTGTTGCGAGAGTGTTCGTAGTTTTTGGTGAATCTCCTCGCGTGCACCCACGTCGACACCACGAGTGGGCTCGTCGAGCAAGAGAACAGCGGGTTTCAGTGCGAGCCATTTTCCTATGACCACTTTTTGCTGGTTGCCGCCCGACAGGTCGCCGACCGGCAAGTCAGTGCGAGCGGGACGGACATCGAGGCGATTCACCACATCGTGGGCAGTTTTTTCTCCGGCACCGGAGGGTAGCCAACCGAGCCAGCCGGCTTCTCGATGGAGCCCTGGTAGCATTGCATTCTGTGCAACAGTCCGTTGCAGGGCGAGCCCCTGTGTTGCCCGTTCCTCGGGGATCAATGCGAGTCCTGCTTCGACTGCTGCTGCGGGGTGGAGTGGCACCAATCGATCGCCATCGATTCGAACCGTGCCGTTTCTGTGTCTCAGCCCAAAAATCGCTTCCAGCAGTTCACTCCGTCCTGCACCAACCAAGCCCGCCAGTGCAATTCGCTCTCCGGCTTTCACCTCGAGATGGATCGGGTCGGGATGAACTTCGCTAGTCATCGCATCGATCGTCAGTCGTGTGGATCCCAACGTTAGGTTTTCCGCTGTAGGTGGCTCGAGATCGCGCCCGACCATCTGATGGACCATGTTCTTTCGACTGATTTCATCTTTCTCGAGAGTGGCCACGTGAATTCCATCTCGAAGAACTTCGACGCGGCTGGCGACCTGTTCAACTTCTGCCAATCGATGAGTGATTAAAACGATGGCTGTTCCCGCTTCTTTTAGCTTCACGATACGCTCGAGCAGTACTTTTGTTTCGGTGGGCGAGAGAGTTGCGGTCGGCTCATCCAGGAGCAGGACGGTTGCATTTCCATCGAGGGCACGGGCAATCGCGACCAGTTGGCGTTGCCCATGTCCTAGTTGGCTGACGGGTACATCCAGAGGTACGTCGAGCGAAACGTTCTCAAGGGCACTTCTGGCCTGCTGGCGAGATGAGGATTCATCGATGATGCCGTATCGATCGATCGGCTCTCGACCCAGCAGTAGATTCTGTGCCACTGTCATGGTGTCGCAGAGCTCTAATTCCTGTGGAATTCGTGCGATTCCGTGGGCTAAAGCATCGGCGGGGCCTTGTAGCCGGATCGATTTCCCAGCGATTCGAACTTCTCCGCAATCGGGGTGGTAGACACCACAGAGGATTTTGACCAGAGTGCTTTTTCCGGCACCGTTTTCACCGATCACCGCGATGATTTGCCCTGGTTCTACAGCCAGAGAAACGGCATCTAGAGCCTGGACGCCGCCGAACCTTTTCGAGAGGTCACGGGCTTCGATGAGCCCGATGGTTCGATTCACTGGCCGAGTTTCTTGTACATGTCTGCGCGGAACTGTTCGACTTCTGCTTTGCGAATGGTGCGTGCTGGTACCTTGATAATGCCGTCATCGGGAATCGATGATCGATCTCCTGCTACCAACGCTTTGAGCAATCGCATCGATGCGGCTCCGTACTCGTAGGGGTTTTGCACGATGGTGCCATGTACGGTGCCATCGATGATTCCCTGCAGGGTGCGTTCATCTTCATCGAAGCTGATGACTTTCACTTTGCCGATTCGGCCTGATTGTTTGAGGGCCTCGAGAATCAAGGGCGTATTGTAGGCGAACAATCCAATACAGCCGGCGATGTCTGGATGGCGCGATAGGATGTCCTCGACATTGGCTTTTCCTTTGGCCATGTCGAACTGATCGGTGAGGGTGGCGACCACCTCGAAGCCGTTGCCGGAGATCACTTGGCCTGGCTTGTCATATCTGCTGGAATCCCATTCGCGGCCGAGGATCTGGTCGATCACCCCCTGACGACGAAGGCGCGCATTATCCTGTTCCAGTCGTCCAACGAAGATGGCCACCTGGCCTCCGTCCGGCAACGCCTGCTGGACCAGTTCTCCGCACATCCTCCCCGCCTCGTAATTGTCGACTCCGATGAAACAGATCCGCTTGGAATCGGGGGCGTCCGAGTCGTGAGTGATCAGCAGTGTTTGCGCGGCGATGCGGTCGAGGAAGGGGGTCTGATTGACCGGATCGATGGGGCTGATCGCAATGCCATCGACGCCCTTGACGATCAGGTCCTCGATGATCCTTTTTTGATCGGCTAGTCCATCCGGGGGCATGTGGAAGGATGAGGTGACGCCGATCTCAGAGGCTGCATCCTCGACACCCTTTCCTGCCAACACCCAGAAGTCGGCGACTCCATTGGTGACGAACGCCAGTCGCGGTGCGGCATTGGCGTTGGGCTGCTCAGCAGATTCTCTGTAGGAGAATGCAAAGTAACCGGCCACTGCCAGCAGCAAGATGAGAAAGCGTATACCTTTGATGGGGTCCTCCTCTGTTGGGGATCAGGGCAGGCAAACGCCGCCGTTGACGTGGATATTCTGTCCAGTGATGAAACTCGCCGATTCACTCGCCAGGAATACTGCAGCCCCAGCGACATCGGATGGTATGCCCCACCGTTTCATTGGAATCACATCGAGGTAGCCCTGCTTATCCTCTTCAGAATCGTTTTCGTGCCGCTCAACGGGAATCCAACCCGGTGAGATGGCGTTGACGGTGATCCCATCCGGCGCCAGTTCGTTGGCCATACTGCGGGTCCAGCCGATCTGTCCCCCCTTGGCGGCTACATAGGCGCTGAAGGGAGAAAGTCCCCGCGTGTAGACCTCGCTGGCGATGTTGATGATTCGGCCCCACTGCTGACTCCTCATGTGAGGAAGAGCCGCTCTCGTCAGCAGGTAAGGGCTCTTGATGAAGAAATCGATCATCGACTGGTAGAAATCCCAGTCGTACTCCTCGATCGGCATTTGAGGTTGTGCCGGTGTCGCATTGACGACCAGGATGTCGATGGGCCCCAGTGTTTCGGCGATTTCGGCGACGAGACGATTCACATCCTTCTCGTCGGTGACATCGCCACGGAAGAGTGCGCCCTCAAACCCGGCATCCTTGTAGTTGGAAAGAGTGCTTTCGGCACGCTCGACATTGTTTTGGTAGTTGATGGCCACCCGCGCGCCGGCGGCTCCGAGGGCGTGGGCCATCGCAGATCCGAGCCCGGTACTGGACCCGGTGACCAGCGCGACATGGCCTTCCAACGAGAAATTATTGGTCATGTTGATTTTCATCCGAAATAAGAGTGAGAAACCACATTCCTTGCCGATGATTGACATCCAGGACCATCAGGGTAGAGGTCACTCCAGAGGGGTCAACGGGCAACTGGGTGAATGTATCGAGCTTCTTTGGGGCGATTTCCTCGATCGGTTGGGCCGTTATTTTGTTCCCTTTCAACTTGGGGTATGAAGACGCACCGATTCGTTTCTCTCTTGTGGTTGCTGGTGCTGCTCGCCTCG
>JAPKAM010000079.1 GCA_028825265.1 Planctomycetota bacterium | reverse complement strand
AGGGCCTAGTGGTGCAGTGGGAATCCAGTCGAGCACAGATATTGGGTATTCGTGGACCAAATCGAGCAACAAACCTATCGTTTCCATGTCCGAGCGATCCTCTTCGAGGGGGTGTTTGGTGGATTGATGTGGTCGACAGGAGAGATCGCTCGCAAGGCACTCGGAGTCGACACGCTGATGTTGACCTTGATCGTGATGGCTCCTGCAGTGGCCCAGGGAGCGGTGCTTTTCTTCGGCGGCTGGATCTCCAGAACGGGGCCAAGAAGGCTACTGCGGCGCGCGGCAACGCTGGGCCGTTTGCCCCTCGCATTGGTCGGACTGCTGCTGGTTCCGTCCGTCGCGGAATGGTCAAAAACTGATCAAGGTGTGAAACTGGTGCCTTGGTTTTTCCTGTTACTCATCACGATTCAGGCGCTTGCGATGGTACCCATCACCGCGGCCTGGAACGGAGTGTTGCGAGGCAACTATACCGATAAAAGACGGGGAAGCCTGTTCGGCAATGCTCAGCGGTGGGGTTCGTTACTCTCCGGACTGACGACGCTCGGTGCCGGAATCTGGCTGCACAACAGTAGCGATGCATTTCCATGGGTGTACATCATCGCGGCGGTGGCCGGCTGGCTGGCTTGCCTCGTTTTCGCAAAAGTCCCGTTGAGGAGTCGAGGAAAATCAGCCGTCGATGCGCCGCGCATCGACAGTGCCGGTGCGCTGTGGGGAATTCTCAAAAGAGATCGCCGCTTTCTCGTCTACGAACTTGGATTTGTACTCTACGGTACCGGCTTCATGGCATTGATCACTGCCAAGCCGATCTGGACGGTAGACGCCGAGTTCCTGGCACTCTCCTGGCCGGTGCTCCTCGGGACCAAGGGTCTCGTGAGCCTCGCTGCAGTGCTCCTGACCCCTTACTTTGGCCGGACCATCGACAGGATCGGACCGGGCTGGCTGTCGGGGGGGGCCTTTTGTGGGTTGATGCTCTACGCAGTCTTGCTGGCGCTGGCCGATTCCACCGCTAGTTATGTGGTGGCTGAAATCGTCTTCGGAATCTCGATGTCGGCGGTGATTCTGGCGTGGAATGTCGGGCCCATCTCCTTTGCTTCCATCGATGAAGGAAGGGCATACATGGCGGTACATGTGGCCCTTGTGTGTGTTCGCGGGCTGATTGGCCATCCGATTGGCGGATTTTTGGCAGAATCGACCGGAGATCCACGCTACGTATTTGGTTTTTCCATGATGATGTGGATGATTGCAGCAGGCGTGATGTTTTCCCTCGGGAAAGGGCCCGCCCGACGAGATCAAGAAGTGTCCAGCGACCAATAAACTGGCTGGCTTTAGCAGTAAATTTAACTCAGGAGGACGAAATGGCCAGGAAGAGAGGCGGACGCGGATCCAGTTCGCGCACCGATATGCTCGATGAAGCGCTGGTGTCGCTGGATCGATCCAGGGGTCCGTTATTTCTCGAGAAGCAGGAGCAGAATTCAAATACTCCTGGACGACCGGATGGACATCGTGATCCGAACTGCTGCCGCCGGCCGCAGAACCGGATGCGCATCTCCGATCTGGAAGCGATCGATATCAGTCGAGCCTTTTCGGAAAAGCCCCATCTCAAGGGGAAACTCAACAAGGTGTTGGCAAAGATGGGCCAATCGCTCACCTTCATCGGAGACACAAACAAGGCCCAACCCTACACCTGCCCACTCCTCGATGGCGAGACTTGTCTGGTCCATCGAAGTGCCAAGCCAATAGAGTGTCTTGCCATCCGCGATGATGAATCCTTCAGTTCGGAAGGAAAGAGATCGATCGTACGTCGCGATCAGCTCAATAAGGATCTCTTTGCCGACAAGTGGGATTACAAGTCGATCCCCTTGATGCTGGCGACCTATCTGCTGGATGCCGAAGGTCCTGCGCTGGGGAAGTCGGGATCGACTCTTCGCAAGGAACAGCAGAAGAAAAAGCGGCGAGAGTCCACTGGGCGTCTGGATACGGAGGATCGTTCAAAATGAAACTGATAATCCACGACGTGGTCCTACCGCTGGGCAAGACCGAGCAAGATCTTCCGCGATTTGCCGGCCGTCGTCTAAAAATTGCGCCATCACAGATCTTCTCACTCGAGGTGTACCGTCGATCTCTCGATTGCCGACGGGGTAGTCCGCCTCGCTGGGTACATTCCATCATCGTTGAGTTACCTTCACACCTTTCCGCCATGCTATTGAAACAAAAGCGCGCGAAGGAATGGAAGCCAGAAGGCGTCAAGATCTCGAAGGCGCGATCTGGTGAGCAGCCTGTGGTGGTCGGTACCGGGCCTGCGGGCCTCTTCTGCGCCTGGCGCCTGATCCAGGGAGGAGCGAAACCTCGCATCCTGGAACGTGGCCCAGAGGTGGTGACTCGATCGAAGCGCTGGCATCAGTTCATCGAGGGTGGCGAGTTTGACCCGGAATGTAACTTGCTCTTCGGTGAAGGAGGAGCGGGCACCTATTCCGATGGAAAACTATACACCCGGGTTCAGGACCCGCGGGTGCCAGAGGTTCTACAAGCACTGGTGGACCATGGTGCGCCCGAGGAGATCCTGGTCGACGGAAGGCCTCATGTCGGATCGAATTTGCTCCCCAGCATCGTCAAGCGGATGAGGATCGCACTGGAGAAACAAGGAGCGCAATTCTTCTTCGATCATCGACTGGTGGATCTGGTCGTCGAGAAAGATTCGGAAAGCCGCTCCATTTCAAGAATCGTCGTCGAAAATGGCGGTGAGAAGACCGAGTGGGAAACGGACTCGCTGTTTCTTGCCACCGGTCACAGTGCCCGTGATGTCTACCGGATGCTGGCGAAACATCAGGTGCCGATGAGTCAGAAATCGTTTCAGATCGGCGTTCGAGTCGAGCATCCACAGGGAGCCATCGATCAGATGCAGTACGGTGAATCGGTTGGGCATCCGCAGTTGCCGCCTGCCGATTACAGTTTGGTCTCACGTAGATCAGAAAAAGATGTGTTCAGTTTCTGCATGTGTCCTGGGGGAGAGATTCTTCCATCGACGGAGCAGGCTGGATTCATGTGCGTCAATGGCGCATCGGGGTACCAGCGCAAGAGCCCGTGGGCCAACAGTGGCTTTGTCGTTACCGTCGATCCCGACTCCTTTGGAGATGCCCGCGATCCACTGGCGGGGATCGCTCTGCAGGAACAGATCGAGAAGTCTGCTTTCGATGCCGCCGGCGGCGATTTTTCAGTACCGGCTCTGCGTTTGATGGACTTTCTCCACGGCCGACTCTCCAGTGATCTTCCCCGGAGCAGTTATCCGAGAAAGTTGACCCCGACTCGTTTGGAGGAGATTTTTCCGGCGACGATTCTCGATCCGATCCGTGTCGGGTTGGCAGATCTGGCGGGGCGCTTTCGCGAGTTTGGCCATCCGGATGCCATCATCACTGCACCCGAGTCACGCTCATCGAGTCCGGTGCGGATCGACCGTCATTCGGAAACCTATCAGAGTGAGGGGATGCGAGGTCTCTACCCTCTTGGAGAGGGAGCTGGATTCGCCGGAGGTATCTTGTCGGCGGCTCTCGATGGCATGAGAGCGGCGGAGATCTGGATGTCGAAGACTGCACGGATTTCTCAGCCCTAAGGAGTGGCTTCGAGATCGGTGGTTTCGCTTCGATCTACTGCAAATGCTTTGAAACTGGTACAGTCTTGCAGTACCAGAGTTCAGGGAGAATTAACGTGCGCATCTGCCTGCTGACCACCCAAGATCTCGACGCCGATCCGTTTCCTTCCGATGACTGGCCCTGCGATCCAAGACCCTTCATTCCCGAAGCAGAATGGCATGTTGCAGTGCTGAAGGGAAAGTACCAGTCGATAGCGCAGGTGGAGCAACTGATCGAGCAGAACTTCGATCTATACTTCAACCTCTGTGATGGAGCGGCGGATCAGGACACCCCGGGAATCGAGGTGATCGAGACCCTCGAGAAGCACCGTGTTCCCTTTGCGGGAGCATCATCCGAATGCTATGAACCGACGCGAGAGCAGATGAAACAGGTCTGCCACGATTTGGGTATTGCCACTCCTGCGCATGTGTTCGCCAGAACCGAGGAAGACGTCGAAAGAGCTGCGGACACGCTGCGCTTCCCACTCTTCGTCAAGCACCACAGCAGTTACGCTTCGGTCGATCTGAGTCGCCGCTCGAGGGTTCAGAGTGCGGCAGGATTGAGAGTGCAGGCGCGCAAGATTATGTCCCGCCATGGCGCAGCGCTGATCGAGGAATATATCGAAGGCATCGAGTGCACGGTACTGGTGGCGGAGAATCCCGAGGACCAGAACCATCCCATCACATACACACCGGCACAGTACCGCTTCCCCGAAGGGGAGGATTTCAAGCATTCCGATCTCAAGTGGGTCGAGTACCAGGGGCTGACCTCTTTTCCTGTACCAGACCCGGTGCTGGCCGCTCGGCTGAGGGATGAATCGGCACGCTTCTTCGTCGGATTGAAGGGAGCCAGCTTCGGTCGATGCGATCTTCGGGTCGACCGCGAGGGCACTCCGTACATGTTGGAACTCAATGCAAACTGTGGCATCTATTATCCGGAGGCCGATTGGGGCAGTGCCGACATCTGTCTCTCGCTCGATCCAGCCGGCCACGAAGGGTTCACCAGGCAACTGGTGGCGGCAGCACTGGCTAGGCATACACGGCTAGCGACAGAATCCCCTGAATCCCCTGGACTCACCGAACCCACCGAACCGATGGAAAAAGGGCCCCCGACCGATGGATCGGAGGCCCTCCTGTGATTGCACTGCGAATCATCTCCATCCGGGTCGGCGAATCTACACCGCTGATCGGATGAGCCTCGCCGGAGCCAGGCTGGTTACTTCTTGTCGAACTCGTCCTGGTACTGCTGCAGCACCTTGCGGATCGAATCACCCTGACTCCCGGCACCGGCGTACTTGCTGGCACGCTTCTGCCACTTGAGGGCACCGTTGAGGTCACCCGTTTCGTAATAGACTCGTGCCAGAGTGTCGAGAACCGCGGCATCCTTCGATCCGGTCAACTGATTGGCCTGGCCCGCTGCTTTCATCGCAAGATTCAGATCTCGAACTTCGAGGCCTTCGGTATCGGCGATGGTCCATGCGAGGCTGTTGAGTACTCGCGAGTCCTCGAAATTGCTATCGACCAGCTGGTGGCCCAGTAGATAGGCGGCTTCGTACTGGTGGAAGCGAGTCAGGAGCAAGTTGAACTTCTGCATCTTCAGTGAGTGGTTATCGGGAAAGCGGAGGATCCCTTCATCGAGAATCTCCATCGCCGCAGTCTGGTCATCGGCAAGAACTGCAGCGGAGAGAGCCGTACGGATTCTGTTCATCTCCACCTTGATCGCCTGGTCCGCATCATGCTTCTTGCGAGCGGCGACCCGGTCCCAGCTGCCATCGACGACCGCCGCAAGTGGCTCATCGATGCTCATCGGATGGCCGATCCATTCGATCTTCCCGCCCTTCCCGATGATGAAACTACTGGGGATTCCCCGTCCTCCGGATGCCTTGAAGACTTCAGTCTTGACCGATTCGTCAGGATCGGTGGCGACGATGTAGGCCATCGCCTCGGTCCAGGACTTCCCTGGGATGATGCTCTCTTTGGCCATGAATGTGGTGACGGTTTGCAGGTCCTCATCGCTGAGGGCGAGCACCGTGACCTGGTCCTTGTACTTCTTCTGAATCGCTGCAAGGTGCGGCACGGCACCTTTGCAAGGTCCTCACCAAGTGGCCCAGAACTCCAGCACATAGATGCGATTCTTATCGAGAGATTTCAGTTCTTCACCTTGGATGAAGTGCTCGATCGCCATCGGCGGGAGAGGGTCCCCGATGGAGAGCACCGGTTCATCGGCAGAGTACAAGGGTCCACTGAGGGAGACTCCCAGGAGCAACATCAGCAAGCTTCTCATCCGGGTCACCGCCTTTCTTGGCAGGATCAAATCGATATCGATGAGCATGATCACCCCGAGGAGTACGGTGGGCAAGGCTTTGCTTCAGTCCCGGGGCGGCCGTTGTCGAGGTCGGGCCGGCACAATAGGATCAAGAGCAGCTGCGTCCCCCGTTGCACAGGAGTGATCCCGATGTCCAGATACAAGCCGATTCCACTCGACTTTCAGCGGCAAGATCCTGCTCAGATGGAACAGATCTCGAAAAGACTACTGGAGCAACTGGAGAGCCGGAGGTCGGTGCGTTCCTTCTCACCGGATCCGGTAGCGCCGGCGTTGGTCGATCGAGCGATCCAGATCGCCTCGACAGCCCCGAGCGGCGCGCATCGCCAACCGTGGAAGTTTGTGGTGGTCGACGACTCGCAACTGAAACAAAAAATTCGTCAGTCAGCAGAGCAAGAGGAGCAGCGTTCCTACTCCTCACGGATGCCCCAGGAGTGGCTCGATGCACTGGAGCCGCTTGGAACTGATGCGGTGAAGCCCTATCTGGTGGAAGCCCCCTACCTGGTGGTGCTCTTTGCAGAGACCCATCAATTGGATCAGGCCGGTCACAAGTCTCGAAATTATTATGTCTCGGAATCGGTGGGGATTGCTGCCGGAATGTTCGTGACGGCACTCCATCTGATGGGGCTGGCGACGCTGACCCACACGCCTTCTCCGATGGGATTTCTGCGAGAGATCCTTCAGCGACCCGCCAATGAACGACCGTATCTGCTCTTTCCAGTCGGATATCCTGCAGAGCAGTGCGAGGTCCCGGACATCGAGAGGAAGCCGCTCGATCAGGTTCGAATCAGGAATCTGCCAGGCCGAGACGAAGATTCCTGACCACCGACCGCCTGGATCTCCCCATCCGAAGGGCTTCTCACCGTATACTCTCGAGATCATGAGAAATGACCCGACCCGATACCAGCTGATCGATTTCGGAGATCAGCAGAAACTAGAGATGATCGGTGGGATGAAGTTCATTCGTCCCGCCGCCGCCGCCACGGGCAGTCGTGCCCAGCCAAAACTCTGGACCGATATCGACGGTCGATTTGATCGCGATCGCAAAGGGAAAGGCCGGTGGAACTGGAGTTCGGCTCCACCGGACCCGTGGATCGGCCATCATGCGGGGCACCCCTGGTCTCTTCGCGCCAATGAACATGGACATATCGGTATCTTTCCCGAGCAGCAAGAGAACTGGGACTGGCTGTCGAAGCAGATCGATGGGGATCCCATCGATGTTCTGAACCTGTTTGCTTATACCGGTGGAAGCACTCTGGCTGCGGCTGCTGCAGGAGCCACGGTCTGTCACCTCGACGCTTCACGATCGAGCGTCAAGTGTGCGCGAGAAAATGCCAATGCATCGGATCTGGGGGAGGCGCCGGTGCGCTGGATCATCGACGACGCGATGGAGTTCCTGAAGAGGGAACTGCGCCGCGAAAAGCGCTACCAGGGGATCATCATCGATCCGCCAACCTATGGCAGGGGACCGAGCCGGCAAGTGTGGGACATCGACAAGGATATGATCAAGATGCTCGATCTATGTCGGGATCTATTTGCTGGGGATGGTCGTTTCTTGCTCCTTTCTGCTCATACCCCGGGATACACGCCGGATGTCCTTGCCCGACTGGTCGAGGATCGGTGTGGATTCCGGTGCAAGCGGGGAGAGATGCAATTGGAGACACAGGATGGTCGCCTCCTCTCTTCAGGATCCTTCGCTCGGTGGAGTCGGAGGTGATGGAGATGCACGACCTGGAGCCGATCACCAGCCTTCAAAATTCACGTGTGAAGCAGGTGGTTCGCCTCCGTGATCGGCGTGATCGTGATCGTGAAGGGCTGTTCCTGATCGAGGGGTATCGTGAGTTGACCCGTGCATTGGCAGGATTGCAGCCCATCACCGAGGTTTACACCTGTTCGGAGTTCTACCTGGGCAGCAATGAAGGCGGATTGCTGGACGATCTGGTGAGTCGCTGCGGAGCTGCCATTCAACCGGTGTCGAGCGACGTATTTCGCAAGATGTCCTACCGTGACCGCCCCGATGGATTGTTGGCGTTGGCCCCACGTCCACAGTGGCGGCTCGATCAGTGGACTCCGAGCGCCGCGGGTGTCGCCCCGCTATTCCTGGTCGCGCAATCGATCGAGAAGCCGGGGAATTTGGGGACGCTGTTGCGAACTGCGGATGCGGCTGGAGTTGCGGGGGTCGTGGTGGTGGATCGGTGTACCGATCTGTTCAATCCAAATGTGGTTCGAGCCAGTGTCGGTACGCTGTTCACGGTTCCGATCGCCGAGGCGACCAGTGCCGAGGCGATCGAGTGGTTCCAGCAACATGGAATCCGGCTGATCGCGACAACTCCCGATTCGTCGCTCCAATACACTGCTGCTGACCTTTCCGGGCCGCTGGCACTGGTGATGGGGAGTGAGCAGTATGGACTCGATGATCGTTGGTTGGAGCAAACCGATGTCCAGGTCCGGATTCCGATGGCGGGCGAGGCCGATTCCCTCAATGTTGCCACCGCCACCGCCATCGTCTTGTTCGAGGCGCTTCGCCAAAGAACTAGCGACGGAGAGTTCGAGTCACCAGTCGAGTGAGTCCTTCTTGGAACTTGGGAAGCCCGCTTCCCGCAGTGCGTTCTCGATGCGATCCCAGTCAAAGGCGGGCCCTGGATCCACCTTGTGGCTTCCGACATGCCAGTGCCCGACGATTCCCGCCACAGATTGCCCCGACAGCTCTTGCCGGAGTCGGTCTTCCACTTGGCCGCTGGGTTGACGAGGCACGCGGGCTTCGATTCCGGGCAGATGGTGGCATAGGGTCACCAGCAACGCCTCCAGAGATCGATATTGCGCCTCGGTGAAGTCCCTCTGGTAGAGTTGCTGGCCGTGGATTTCTCCCTCGAGCAATTGCGGGCGCGAGGGAAAGGGGGGCGCTCCCTCGGCCGAGGTTCCGACCACCGATGCGGGATTCAGCCGCACAGACGGCCCCTCCACCAGGTAATGGCGATCGGCATCTTGTGGCGATGGATAGGCTCCGAAATGGGCGATTTCGATTCCGATCGATCGATCGTTGGCGTCGCCTGCATGCCAGGCACGTTCCTTGACATCGAGGGTTTGGTAAATGGTGCCATCGACATCGAGTAGGAAATGACAGGATAGTCCGCGGAGATTGTGAAGGATGTGAAAGCAGCGACTTGACGAACCGCAAGCATCGTAATGAAGCACGACGGTGTCGATCACCTCGGCAAGATCGGCTCGGGTCCAGCCCTGCTGGCGGACCCGGGCTTTCAATCCAGGGGGTAATCCCCTTCGCATCGAGCCGAATCGAAGCCGCTGTTGCGGCTCGTCGCGCGGGGCCTCGATCTCTGGCTGGTCGCTACGATGGCCCCTGTAGGCGTCAAATCCACCAGGATCGAGCCATAGTCGCACCGTCATTCCGGTGTGAATCATGTCCCCAGCGATAACGATTTCATCGCCACTCCTCGGGGCCAGAACTCCTGCAATCTGAGCACAGCCGCAAGGAACCAAGAGGAACCCTAGTGACACCACGACTAAAATTCTTTGTAAGTTTAACAACATGACTTTGGTGAATCTCTAACAAAGAGACTTGTTTCGGGAGTTGACATATGACAGTATTGGACATTCATGACTCTCACTCTACAAATACTGCGAGAAGTGAACCTCGTAGTCAAGTACTGGGAGTCAGGAACTGAGCGATATTTGAGCGAGACTGTGATATTTGAGCGAGACTGTGATATTTGGCCCAGATTGCGATATTTGGACCCGGTACGAGGATATTTAGCGAGCGCTGGGATTTCCAGCAGACTGAATCAGAGGTTGTGAGGACCTCGCATTTGTGCGCTGTGGCGGGAGCAGGTGCCCCAAGGGTGCTGTCACACGCCCGATTCCTGTTTTGGGAATCGGAACAACCGGAAAGGACTATTAAAATGAGTATGGAGCAAGAGATGGATAATCTCGGCCGGCTGGATGTCGAAGCATTAAGACAACTGGTCTCACTGAAGGAGAACAGCGGCAAGCTGAATCGACTGGAGAGCAAGCGCCAGCGCCTCAAAGATGAAATCGATCGCGTGGAGGATCAGATCCGAGATTTTCTCGGGCAGTTCCCCGAAGTTCGAGGATATCTGACGACCGCCGGTGGATCTCTGCGTCGTCTGACCCCCTCGGGTAGGCGTCCGAGAGGTTGGATCAGATCTCAAGTCGAAGAGGTTCTCCAGGAAGCCAAAGAGCCGATGACTCCCGCAGAAGTGCGTGATGAAATCGCTCGGAAGCATCCCGAAGAAGCGACCAAGAATCTGTACCTGGCCATCTTCCAGCACCTTCGTCGTCACGATGAGTTCGCACAGGATGACTCGGGACGCTGGCTGATGTTGGTGCCTGAATCTGCCTGATCAGAATGGTTCCGCTTCAATAAATTCCGAATTCTCGCTCTGGAGTGATACACTCTTCCGACGCCTGCCCGATGGCTGGTGTTTGTTGCATCGTAGGTGCTGTCCTGACAACGCCAGATGTGTTTTCGGAGGAAATCGATGTCGAGTTCAGAGTTACCAGATCCGCCTCCATCTCCAAATCCGCCTCCATCTTCTTCCGATCCTTCCACTGCAGCCTGTTCGAGTTCCTCAAACTGCGGTTTGATGACTGGAGTCCTGACCATCCTTGTCGTGGCCTCGATGGTGGCTCTTGCCGCCAACTCGGTACGTTCAACAAATGCCATCGACCTGGGACGTGATTACTTTCCCAAACTACCTGAAGTTTCGACTTCAAAGGGTAACGGCGAACCGACCCCACTACCGGTAGTGACGGGCACCGATCCGGGAGATCAGATTCCAGTGGAGCCCGATGATGGAATTCAACGGATTTCCTTCGATGATGCGCGCGACAACTTCAACAGTGCAGAGGATGAGTTCGGGGCGACAGGCGAATCGATCTACCTGTTTATCGATGCCCGTTCGAGAGATTTATACGAGGAGAGCCACATCCCCGGAGCGGCTTGGCTCTACCACTATGAATCGGACCAGCTGATCGATGATCTACGTCCAGAGCTGGAGATGGCGTTCTTCGTCATCGTTTACTGCAATGGTGGTGATTGTGATGACAGCCTCCATCTGGCGGCGGATCTCTCTTCGCTGTACGGAATCCCGACAGAAAACATCTATGTTTATGAGGGTGGGCTCAACCAGTGGGTCGAGAACCAGATGCCGGTGATTTCTGGATCGGAGCGTCGCTGATGGTCATCGAATCGCTTCGGAAGTTGGATGTAACAGGGGTCCCGTTGCTGCTGGCGAGAGTCATCGTCGGATTCACTTTTCTCTACTACGGAGCCGAGAAGATCGGTGACCCGGTGCCGTTTCTGAAGAGCCTCAAGGGATACGAAGTTCTGCCATTACATCCTTCTTGGATCATCAACAGCCTTGCGGTGATCGTACCTTGGGTCGAGGTGTTGTGTGCTGCAGCACTATTGAGTGGCATTCAACTGCGTAGTGCCGCTCTACTGACCACTGCGATGCTGGCACTTTTCACGCCGATGGTCTTGAAGTTGGGTCTATCGTTGGTCGGAACGGAAGCGGGCTTCGAGAGTCTCTGTGATGTGGTGGCCGACTGCGGTTGCGGCAGCGGCAAGATTCCGATCTGTCCGAAGTTGGCAACCAACTGCGGATTGCTGGTACTTTCGTTGTGGGCCCTGCGGAGTCGATCAAAAGTATTTCGTGGAGGACTGGGCACCTGAGTGCGGGTTCAATCCTGACCGGTCGTTCAGCACTCAGAATTCAGCACACGTAGTTCATCACTCGCTCGTTTTGCATTTCGGGTGTTACTTTTTCTCGAGTAATCGATCGATGGTGGCCTCGAGCATTCCTTCTCCACCGGAACCAACTCTGACCGAGGCGATGATTCCGTTTTGATCGATCAGAACCACCATCGGAATGCCGCCGACTCCATAACGATCGAACTGACTCTTGCCAGTGACGACGAATGGGTAGGAAACGCCGAAACGTCGCCGGAAATCAAGTAAGTGCTGGGGAAAACTACTGCTGTTGAGTCCCGTGACTCCCTGGCCGCGCGAACGATCCTCCTTCGAGGGCAGCCAGCCGCGGGCGTAAGGCTTGGTCACTCCTAGCACCATCAAGCCCTGGTCCTTTCGGCTGTTGTAGATCCGATCGAGGCCTGGCATCAGCATCCGACAGGGGCCACACCAGGTCGCCCAGAAGTCAATCAACACGACCTTCCCTTTGAACTTCGATAACGGCTGTTCTTTGGCACCGAACCAGGTCGCGCCGGCGATCTCTGGTGCGGGCTTGTCGAGCAGTTTCAGGCGGACGGTCAGATTGCGACGGGCCCGTGCATCATCACCGTTGCGATTCAGATCATCGGCGAGTCGGCTCCATGAGCGGCGGGCATCGAGCCTTTCGCCGCAGGCGGCGTGAAGATCACCTCGTAGTAGCCAGGCTTCACGAATCTCAGGGCTACCATCATCGAGTAGATCGGTCGCTTTTTTGATGATAGTGAGAGCCTCGTCGAGATTCCCCAGTTCGGAATGGGCCCGTGTCAGTGGAACTGCAGCTCTCTTTGATTCGGAACTGGCAGGAAACCGCTCCAGCAGGGATCCCAGTAAACGAACCGCATCCGCCTTTCGGCCCTTGAGTCCGTGATCCGTGCCGATGGCAAGAAGGCAGCCTCTTAGCACTGCAGCATCTTCCTTCGCTTTCAACAGAACTTCCAGATCTTGATCCTGGCAAGCTTTGATGAGAGCGAGTGTATGGCGACGAGTGGCGGGCAAATTGGCACTGTCTTCGGCAGCGACCAGTTGCCGATACGCGATTCGGATGTCTTCAGTGACATCGACAGGTTGATTGGCTGTAGCGAGCAAGACTACCGAGAACAAAATCGTCAGACTCATCGATCCTCCTCATCATGACCAGATACCGCATGCGACATCCAAGGATAACTCAATCAAAGAAATTGCGGTGTGAATCAGTTTCCATTAATTCGCCCTTTCCGCAACTACAGTATGTCGTGGCCAAGAGCATCGCCCATCATCAAGCCGTCGATGAGCGCCCTGAAAACCAGCGGTACAGTGCTGGCAGCACCAGAAGCGTGAGCAATGTAGAGGTGACCAGTCCACCGACCACGACGGTGGCCAGTGGCCTTTGCACCTCGCTTCCGCTTCCCTGAGCAAAAAGAAGTGGGATCAATCCTAGTCCGGTGGTCAAGGCGGTCATCAACACCGGGCGAAGCCGCATTGTAGCCCCCTTGATCGATGCTTCATCGATTCCAAGTCCCTCTTTGACCCGTTGGTCGATGCAGGTGATCAGCACCATTCCATTTTCCAGTGCGATGCCAAACAAAGCGATGAAACCCACCGAAGCGGGAACCGATAGATTCTGTCCTGTGAGCATCAGTGCCACCAC